>JAYTNY010000794.1:0-8306 GCA_043748055.1 Roseobacter sp. | reverse complement strand
GGCCTTTGCCGTGTTTATTGGCCTCATCAACAACTTTGGCACCACGCGCATTGGCTTGCCCAGCTTTATGGCCACGCTGGCGGCGCAGCAAATTGCGCTGGGGCTGGCCCAATACTTTACGAAGGGCGAGATTATTTATTCGCTGGCCCCGGTGCTGAACTTCATGGGCGGCGAATACATTGGCACCACTGATCCGTTTCGGTTGCCGGTCGTCATTGTCGTCGGCGCGGTGGTGTTGTTGGTTGGGCATTTTGTGCTGACCTACACCAAGTTTGGCCGCTACGTGTATATGACCGGCAGCAACCGTGAGGCTGCGCGGCTGAGCGGCATCAACACCAAAGTCATCGTCGGTGCGTCACTGATGATCTCCAGCTTTTGTGCTGGTCTGGCGGGCATGCTAAACACAGGCCGCCTGGGCAGCGCGCAAGGCTATGGTTTGGATGACATGCTGCTGGATTCGATCTCGGCGGTGGTGCTGGGCGGCACATCGTTGTTTGGTGGCGAGGGTGGTATTAAAAACACGCTGATTGGGTTGCTGATCTTCGGCATCCTGAGCAACGGCCTGAACCAACTGCAACTGGATATTTACGTGCGGCTGTGGGTGCGTGGAGTGATTCTTCTGATTGCGCTCATCATCAATGTCTATGCCCTTAAGCTGCGAGACGCGAAGTAAAGCAGATGAATGACCGATTGGTGGCAGTGTCTTTTAATTTTTCAATGCAATCAACTCACCCTCAATCTCCTGCACCCGCTCCTCCGTAAAAATCATCGGCAACCTAAGTGGGGTGTTGCCCAGCGAAGTGTTGATGACAAACGGCGACTGCAACCCCGGCATGGCCTCCGCGCCGATGTGCTTTACCAAGATGGCTTTGGTGGCTTCGTTACTCAGCAAGTCGTGCAGGGTGGTGCCGCGATCTAACCGCCCGGCCACATGCCGCACACCCGCGTTGGCTTGCGCCACGTTCATACCCGTCGTCACAAATTCGTATTGCCCAGAGACAACTTCAAGCGTCACGAAGCCCCCTTTGGCTGTGGCGCTGGTGATGCTGTTGGCGGCCTTCAACGCCTTGCCGCGCCCATCCACAACTTCTTTCACCTGAGACAGCGAACGTGCGGGCAAGCGCACGGTGGCCCGCGTGTTGGGCGGCACAGTCACTTGCAGGCGCATATCTTTCTCGCTCAGTTGCCACGCGCAGGCCACCTCGCCATACGGCGATTGCAGCGTGGCGCGGGCATGCGTAAGGCCGCCACCCGGCTGCGGCTGAATCAGCACATGCCGATAGCCCGGCTCGTTCGGGTCGGCCTCGATGCCCGCCACCACGCGATACAACCACTCGCCAATGGCGCCATACGAGTAGTGATTAAACGAGTTCATGCTCACATCCTGGAAGCTGCCATCGGGCTTGATGCCATCCCAGCGCTCCCAAATCGTGGTCGCGCCTTTCTTCACTGGGTACAGCCACGACGGAAATGATTCTTGATTGAGCAATTCGTAAGCCAAATCGGTGTAGCCAAAACGGCTGAGCACCTGGCACAAATACGGCGTGCCCACGAAGCCCGTCGTCAGGTGGTAATCGGCCTTGCGCACTTCCTCGGCCAAACGTTTGGCGGCCAGCGGGCGCAGCTTTTCTGGCAACAGATCAAAGTGCAGCGCCAGCGTGTAAGCGGTTTGGCTGTTGGGGCCAACCCGGCCATTGGGCGCCACAAATTCAGCGTTAAACGCTTTTTTGATATTGGCTGCGAGTTGCGCGTAGTTTGCTGCGTCCTCATGCTTGCCCAAAATAGTGGCAATCTGCTGCATCTGACTGGTGCTGTAGGCAAAGAAGGCCGTCGCAACCAATTCGATGTTTGTTACTGGCGATGGCATCAGCGCCATGCCGCGAAAATCCAGCCAATCTCCAAAGTGAAAGCCAGTTGTCCACAGATATTTCTCGCCCGCTTGCTCGCGCATAAAGTTCACCCAGGCGGCCATGCTGGCGTATTGCGTCTCCAAAATGCCTTTGTCGTCGTAGCTTAGGTACACCGTCCACGGGCAAATGATGGCGGCATCGCCCCAAGCTGTAGAACCGGTGCCGCTCATGCCGGGCATCATCGGCACATCGGGCGAGACGAACGCCACGCTGCCACTGGCGAGTTGGTCGGCGGCGACATCGCGCAGCCACTTGCCAAAGAAGGCAGCTACATCGCGGTTAAAGCAGGCTGTGCGCGCAAACACTTGCGCATCGCCCGTCCAGCCCAGGCGCTCATCGCGTTGGGGGCAGTCGGTGGGCACATCCACAAAGTTGCCTTTTTGGCCCCACACAATGTTGTGCTGCAACTGGTTAATCATCGGGTTGCTGCATTCAAATGTCCCAATCTCTGGAATCTCCGAATGCACCACGATGCCGGTCAAGCTCTCCAGCGTAAGTTCGCCCGGCCATCCATCTACTTGAACAAACTGAAAACCCATGAACGTAAAGCGCGGCTCATAAGTCTCTTCGCCCGAACCTTTTAAGGTGTACTCCACCCGCTGCTGCGCCTTGCGCAAGTTCTCGATGTAAAAGTTACCGGCTTGGTCCAGCACCTCGGCGTGGTGCAGCGTCACAGTTGTGCCTGCCTCGCCGTTTAGTTTGAGTTGAACCCAGCCGACCATGTTCTGACCAAAATCAAAAATGGTCTCGCCCTTCGGCGACTTAAACAGCCGCACCGGCTTGATGCGTTCTTGCCTGCGCACAAACGGCCCGATCTGCGCCACCAGTTTGTCTTTCGGGTAATCGTATTGGCGCACGCCGTGCCATGCGTTATCTTCGAAACCGGGCGCAGCCCAACCCGGCAGTTCCAGCCGTGCGTCATAGCTCTCGCCGTTATACAAATCGGCGCGGGTAATCGGCCCCGTCGAGGATTTCCATTGGTCATCACTCGTCACCACAACGGTTCGGCCATCCACCAAAACCACATGCAGTTGCAGCAGCAGGGCCAGCTTGTCGCCATAAATTTCGCGCTTGCCGTTAAAGCCCAAGTAGCCGCGATGCCAGCCATCTCCCAACATCGCGCCAATCGCGTTGTCGCCGCTTTGCAGCAGCGCTGTCACATCGTAAACCTGGTACTGCAAGCGATTTTTGTACGACGTCCAACCCGGGGTCAGTAAGCCATCGCCCACGCGCTGCCCGTTCAAATGCAACTCGTAAATGCCTAAGCTGGTGGCGTAGATGCGCGCGGATTTGATCTCGCCATCCAGCGCAAAGCTGCGGCGCAGCAATGGCGCATGATCCTCAGCTAAATCTGGTGTAATCCAATCGGCCTGCCACTCGCTGTTATCCAACAAGCCCATCTCCCAAAACATGGTCTCGCTCCACTCGCTGGGTTGGTCATCGCCATCCCAAACCCGCACGCGCCAATAGCAGCGTTGGCCCGAATGCAAGGCTGGGCCAGCGTAGGCCACATGCACCGATTGGTCGGACTGCACTTTGCCCGAATCCCAGATGACTGCGCCGCCATCTCCTGCATCGGTGACGACGATTTGATATGCCTGTTGGCGCGCATTACGCGCCGCTGAATTGAGCTTCCAACTGAGCCGAGGATGTTGCGTATCCAGGCAAATGGGGTTGGCGAAGTATTCGCAGGTTAAGTGAGCTATTAAAAGAGAGCTGGACATGGGTTCTTCCTTAATCTCAACCCCCGACCCCTAAAGGGGAGTCCTTGAGTTTTGCTCGTAGTTCATCGTTTGTGGCAGGATTGATGAAGTTATAAAGTTACTCAAGGACTCCCCTTTAGGGGTCGGGGGTCACAGTTCCGATGCGTTAAAAATGGGCGCGCTGCATGTGGTGCCTTTGCATACAAACGCTACGGGCAGATTATGGGTGGGGTAGCCGCGTTGTGCAATCAGTGCGGCGTCGTGCTTGGGGTGCAGCACGCGCACCATGCGCCACAGTGCATACGTCTGGTTGGCGGCCTGTACAAACGGTGCAGAATCTTTCGCCTCGGCCACAATCATCACTTCGGTCGGTTCGCTGGTGGCGCGCATCACCGCCAATGCGTAGGGGCTGCCGTGTTCGCGGTAACGTGCGGCCTCCTCCACAAATGCATCCAATGCCCGCCGCGCAATTTCATCGAATGACTTCGACTCCGGACTCTGGATTTCGGTCTTCGCCAGCATCAGCAACACCTCGCTCATCGCGGCGTTATCAAAAATAGGCTTGAGCCGAACTTTCAGCATGCCTAGTGCCTGTGGGTTCTCTGGCGAGTCATAGAAGCCACCTTCCGGTGCAGCCAATTTCTGCATCGCATAGGCACTCAGTTTTTGTGCAATCTCCAGGCGGCTGCGGCCATACAAGCGGGATTCGGTCTCGCCGCGCAAATGCTGTTCGATACACGCCCTTGCCAACGCGGCTTGGTCGCCCAGTTGCCCGCGCAGGGGGGCTGGGCGCAGCATATGTTGCAAGCTCGCTGCTTCGTCAATCGTCACCGAGTGCGTCACGCTGCCGTCTTCGTTCAGGCACAGGCGCACCAATGTCGTCAAAATTTTCTCGGCCAGCGCGGCGTAGCGCGGCTCGCGCAGCACGTCGGCGGCTAAAAACAATGCGCTCACCATCACGGCGTTCCAATCGGCATACAAGCGCCAATCGATAAACGGCGCGGGTCTCTCGGCGCGTTCGCTTTTGCTCAGCAAATAATATTCTTCATCGGCATCCTGGCTGCCCGCAAAATACGTGAGGCCCAGCTTGTCGTGCAACAGCGTCGTGATTAAGTACTCGAACGCCGTGCGCGTCACCTGCTCTAACACGGCGGCCAGCGGTTGCGTGTGCGCCTTGCCCCGCGTGGTTTGTATGGTGTGCAAATACACTGGCAGCAGCCGTCCGTGATCCTCCAGCATCTTCTCAAAGTGCGGCACCGACCAATCTGGCGTGGTGCTGTAGCGAAAGAAGCCACCCGCCACCGCGTCATACATGCCCTTCGTGCCCATGCTGATGAGGGTTTGCGAAACCATCTCCAACAGCTTTTCTTCACCGGTCTGCGCATACACCGCTAACAACAGTTCCCACGCATCGCTCATGGGGAATTTCTGCCCGCCGCCCAACCCGCCGTTGCGTTTGTCGTAATTTTTAATCAGCGTTTCGGTAATAGCGGAGGGAATGTCGAGCGCCGAGCGTCGAGTGGCGAGCGTCTCACTTTTGGGATCTTCACTCGTCATTCGTCGTTCGTCACTCGGCGCTTGCTTCAGTTGTTCTTCTAGCTCGTCTCGCCGATTCGTCCAATACTGCAACACCTGTTGCAGCAGCCCACGCATTTGGGAGGGCGCAAAGTACGTGCCGCCGTAAATCACATCGCCATCCGGCGTTAAGAAGCAGGTGCTGGGCCAGCCGCCCATGTTGTAGCGGGCGTTAATGTCGGGCCGCTGGTCGTTGTCTACCCGCACCGGCACAAAATTTTGATTGATGTAGCCTGCGATGTCATCCGTGCTGTAAGTGCCAGTGTGCGTCGGGTCACCCGGCACACCGCGATCCATCACATGGCACCAGTGGCACCACACCGCACTGATGCCCAACAGCACCGGCTTATCCTGCGCCTTTGCGTCTGCAAAAGTCGCCTCGCTCCACTCACGCCAATTCACTTTGCTTAATGCCATGCGCGTATGCTAACCGAATTGGGTCGCGTGTGGCTACGTAGGGGCTGGTCTCAGACCAGCCCCTACGCCACTTATGGCAATGCCGTGTAACAATTCAGACTGACCATAGACTGAACACAGATTCAACCCGAGGAGAAATTTAACAAATGGAAGACAATAACCCGAAAGCACCCGGCAAACTTACCGTCTATGGCGCAACGTGGTGCAGCGATTGCAAACGCGCCAAGCAATTTTTGGGTGAGCAGCGGGTGCATTACGCTTGGGTAGACATCGAAGACCACCCCGAAAGCCAGGCTTTTGTGGAGCAGGTAAACCACGGCAAGCGCATTATTCCGACGATTGTGTTCGAAGACGGCTCGGTCCTCATCGAACCCAGCAACGCCGATTTAGCCAAGAAGCTGGGCTTGCAAACCAAAGCCCGCATGGCTTATTACGATTTGATCATTGTCGGCGGCGGGCCAACCGGTTTGACCACGGCGCTATACGCCGCCCGCGAAGGCATGGATGTGCTGGTGATCGAGCGCAGCGCATTGGGCGGCCAAGCGGGCATCACCGAGCGGCTCGACAACTTCCCTGGCTTTCCGGATGGAATTGCCGGTGCAGAATTTGCCGACCGCTTAGCCAGGCAAGCTATGCGCTTTGGCGTGGAGACGTTGAAGGCCCAAAGCGTAACCGGCCTGCGGGCCGAGGGTGAGAGTCGCTATGTGCAAACCGCCGACGGTCACGAATACGGCGCACGCGCAGTCCTCATCTCCACTGGCTCCAAATACCGCCGCTTGGGCGTGCCGGGTGAGGAGGACTTTATTGGCGCGGGCATTCACTTTTGTGCCACCTGCGATGGCCCGTTTTACAAAGGCCAACACGTCGACGTTATTGGCGGGGGCAACAGCGCAGGTGAGGAGAGCTTGTTCCTGACGCGGTTTGTGGAGAAGGTGACATTGATCGTGCGTGGCTCTGAATTGACCGCCAGCAAGGTGGTGATTGACAAGCTGGCCGAGACGCCCAAGATCGAAGTGCGGTTGAACACGGATACGGTTTCATTTCAAGGGGATGGCAAACTCAGCGGCATCACGTTGCGCGACCGCAAGACGGGCGCGACGGATGAACTGCATCCCAAAGGCGTGTTTGTTTTTATTGGCTTGCAGCCCAATTCGGATTGGCTGCCGCAAGAGATTGCGCGTGACAAGATCGGCTTTGTCATCACCAATGCCACGCTAGAAACCAGCATGCCGGGCGTGTTTGCGGCAGGCGATGTGCGCCTGGGCAGCACCAAGCAAGCCGCCAGCGCAGCAGGCGAAGGGGCCACGGCAGCGCTGATGATCCGCGAGTATTTGAAGAAGATGTAATCTTTCCCCATTTGAGCAAAATCAGCAAAAGATGTAACCGTGACGTTTGACGAGCAGGATGGCAAGACAAGAGTCACTCTGCGGTCGTTATTTGCAACGGCACAACAGCGCGAACAGACTGTGGCTTTTGGGGCTATTGAGTTGGGGCAGCAATCGCTGAAGCGTTTTGGGGATTACTTAGCAGCATTGTCCTGATGGATGATGCATGAACACGAAAACAAGAGAACAAGAAGAGTAATTGAAATGAGAAAAATTCTTTCGCTGATACACATGACGTTGGATGGCTTTGCCGCAGGGCCAAACGGGGAGATGGACTGGATTGTTTACAACGACGATGTTGAGAAAGAGGGTCATGCACTGCATGAACGCACGGACGCGGCGATTTATGGACGCGTGACCTACGGCATGATGCAAGGTTACTGGCCTTCGGTGCTGGCCAACCCGGCGGCGCACACGCCGCCCGAAGTGGCGCACGCCCGCTGGTACGACGACGCAACCAAATACGTGTTTTCGCGCACATTGGATGCAGCGTTGCCCCGCAACACGGTGCTGATGAAAGACAACGTTGTGGAGGAAATGCAGCGCATCAAGCAACAGCCGGGCAAAGATATTTGGCTGTTGGGTAGCCCCAGCATCGCGCAACTGTTGGCTCATCACAATCTGATTGACGAATTCCGATTGAACATCAGCCCGGTGGTGTTGGGGCGCGGCAAGCCTTATTTTGCTCACTCGGACGTGATGCAATCGCTCAATCTGACGGAGTCCAAAACGCTAGAGGGTGGGGTGGTGGCGCTGCGTTACGAGCCGAAATGCAATTAAGGAGAACCTAATTTCTTAGCAGAGCAGATGCGAAATCTAAACAACCGGCTCTGGTAAAAGCCACAAAAGAGCGAGTAAAGTTAATGGCTCGATCAAGCAAATTAGGAGACAGAAAAAATGGCCCAACTGAAAACCTCTTTCAAAACCATATTGACGGGTAAGATCGACTCGCCCACTGGCATCGAAGTACCGCCTGTGGCGATTGCCGAATTGGGTTCGAGCAAGAAGCCTGCGGTGAAAGTGACCGTGAATGGCTACAGCTACCCAAGCACGGTGGCAGTGATGGGTGGCAAATTTATGATTCCAGTGAGCGCGGCGCATCGCGCGGCCTCTGGCTTGAAGGCGGGCGACAAGATTGCTGTGACGCTGGAATTGGAGACCGAGCCGCGCACGGTTGAGATTCCGGCAGATCTGTTGGCGGCGCTCTCCAAGAAAGCCAGCCTAAAGGCTGCGTTTGATGCGTTGGCCCCGTCTAAGCGCAAAGAATGCGTGCGCCAAGTTGTAGAAGCCAAAGCCCCGGAAACCCGTGAGCGACG
>JAYTNY010000793.1:0-1920 GCA_043748055.1 Roseobacter sp. | reverse complement strand
GAAAAAACCTGGTTTGTCGGCGCGGGCCTATCTACACCATGATCGAAGCGTTTGAGCAATACCGTCCACTGATGTTCTCGATTGCCTACCGGATGCTGGGCACGGCCAGCGATGCCGAGGACATTGTGCAAGAGGCGTTTTTGCGCGTGCAATCGGCCAATGCGCAGGAAGTTCAATCGCCCAAAGCCTGGCTGACGACGGTTGTGACACGGCTGTGTTTGGACCGCCTGAAGAGCGCCAGAGAACAACGCGAAACCTACATCGGCCCGTGGCTGCCAGAACCGATTTTGACAAGCGATGAAGCCCCTGACGCAAAAGCCGAAATGAAAGAATCCATCTCGATAGCGTTTTTGGTGCTGCTAGAAAAGTTGAACCCGGTGGAGCGCGCTGTGTTTTTGCTGCGCGAGGTGTTTGATTACGACTACGCCGAGATTGCCCAGTTTGTGGACAAAAGCGAGAGCGCCTGCCGCCAAATTTTTCATCGCGCCCGGCAATTTATTCGCGCCAATCGCCCGCGTCTGGCCCCATCCAAAGCCGCCCACACCCAACTGCTAGAGACATTTTTGTGGGCCTTGCACAGCGGCGATTTGAACAGCCTGACCAACTTGCTGCACGAGGACGTGGTGAGCTACGGCGATGGCGGCGGCAAAGCCTTTGCGGCACGAACCCCCATCGTGGGCCGCGAGAAGGTGCTGCGATTTTTGCTCGGTCTGCGCAAGCTCGCGCCGGAGGGGTTTGCCGCTTCGGTCGAGGAGATCAATGGCTGGCCGACCTTCGTGATGCGCGTGAACGGCGCACTGTTTTCGGTGATGAGCCTGGAAACGGATGGCGAACAAGTGTGGGCAGTGCGGTCGGTGGTGAACCCAGATAAGTTGCGAAACTTAAACCTCCGGGGTCTTGCATAGACTCATGCGGGAAGCTGAGATGCTTGTTAAGACCCCGGAGGTTTGATGCGGCTACTTCTCCACCGCCAACTCAATCTTGCTCACCAATCCCTTCGGCTCGCTGCCCAGCAGTTGGCCGGGTTGCAAGTTGCTCGGCGCCCAACGGCCCGCTGCGTCGCTTGCGTCGTAACGCAACACATCGTGGTCACTTTTGCTTTCGTGTAGGGTCGCAATGTATTGCTCGCCAAACAATGGCGTGGCATAGCCCAACTGTTTGCGCACCGCCTCGCACAAATCCGGGGTAAACGGCGAGAACAACACCGAGAGCGAATCAATCACCCGTGCCGCCACGTAAAGCTGCGTGCCTGCTCGTGGCTTGTCGGCCTTGATCGTCTTCCATGGCGCTTGGCTGTCTAGGTATTGGTTAGTCGCCGTCGCCAACTCAATCGCCTCGCCCAGCGCATCGCGCAATTTCACCGCGTTTAGCTTTGCGCCAATGCTTTCAAAGGCCGCCTCGCTTTTGTTGATGAGGCTCTCGTCAGCCTCGGTCAAGGCTCCCGGTGTCGGAATTTGTTGGTCAAAGTTCTTCCAGATTTGGCTCAGCGTGCGTTGAGCCAGGTTGCCCCACTTCGCCAACAACTCGCTGTTGTTGCGCTGGGCAAAGTCGGCCCAGTTCCAGTCGGCGTCCTTCGTCTCCGGCAAAATCGTGCTGAGGTAAAAACGCACCGGGTCGGCACCATACTTCTCTACAAGGTCAATTGCATCCACGCTCACGCCCAAACTCTTGCTGAACTTTTGCCCCCCCAAATTCAGATACATATTCGCTGGCACATCGTACGGAAGATTCAGCTTCATTCCCTCTCCCGTTCTGTCCCATCTGATGGGCGGGGAGGGTGCGCCGTCTGCGGCGCGGGTGGGGGCCTCATCCCACGGCTCCCCCACCTGCCCCATCCCCATCAAAATGCCCTGCCACAACACGGTGTGAAACAAAATATTATCTTTGCCGATGAAGTTGTAAATCTTCACATCGCTGCTC
>JAYTNY010000792.1:0-4960 GCA_043748055.1 Roseobacter sp. | reverse complement strand
GTTTTAGACAGAATGAACAGAATCTAACAGAATGTATTCTGTCTTAAAAGTTCAACGGTTCACCAGCTTCACCAACGCCGGATACACATGCTCAATCTGTTGCAACGGATGCTCCGGTGCAATCAAATCATGCGTCAAATTCATGCGCGCTTCAAACTCGAACGATTCGATGCGCTGCGGGTCTTCGGCGTTGGTCTTGCGCCAGTTGTTCACCAGCGCATAGGTGGTCTCGTTGTCCACCACGTGGTCGTTGGCATTGGTCATTACGGTGATGTGTTGCGCAGCGGGCTTTTTGAGGCGCGAAGCATCCATGACCGACTGCGCCAGTTTGAGACAGTGCGCCACCGCCCGCGTGGGGAAGCGCGGGTAGCTGTAGCCGGGCGCGTCACGGTCTTGCTTCTTGTTGGCATCCCACCAGCGCCAGGTGTTGGGCATAAGGCGTGCCACCAGGCCCACCCGCTTTTTTAGGGATGGGTTCACCCCATACGGCCACATCAATGGCGAGACCAGCACGGCGCGTTCCACATCGGTGCGATATTGCGCAATCCAACCCGTCACCATGCCGCCTACCGAAAGCCCCACCACATACACCCGGCGGCCCAGGCCTTGCGCAATGTCCACCACCTCATCGGCAAAGGTCGCCAACTGCGGCGCAGTCAGTTGTGCCAACGAATTCGTCAGCCGGTTGGCATAGCCGTGATGCGGCATGCGCGGCAGAAACACGTTGTAACCCAGCTCAAAAAATGTTTTGCCCAGCAACGCAAACTGGGCCGGACAACTGGTGAGGCCATGAATAAATACGATGGCGCGGTCGGTTGTTTCGCTGTGGGTCAACAGATCGGTGCGGCACACCGTGTTAATTTCGCGCGTGTCTTGGTTTTGCATGGCCGTGGCGCGCTGCACCGCCGCAAAATAACCCGAAGCCGGGCGCGCATACGAATGCAGGTTGGTACGAATGGTCGCTTGCATGTAATGTGAGCAGTTTTTGACAGAATTTACAAAATAGCAAAATGAGCAAGTCTAATTCTGTTCATTTTGTGCATTCTGTCTATCGGTTAACGCCTTCTATAATCTTCTGAGCGCGCAAACCTATATGTCCAAATACACCATCAGACGCACTATTGATGACGACTTCGAGCTATACGACGATGAATGGGAGTCGGATGACGATGACCAATGGCTCGGTTCTGGCAACTTTTTGCGCAGGCGCAAACGCAAGGCCCCGCTGGGCTTGTTTGTATTCATGGGCGTTTTGTTGATGGGGATTGCGGCATTTGCATCGCTGGTGTACCTCCCCCAACGTCAAGAGCAGGATTCGTTTTGCATCGGTTGCCACACGAATACCACCCCCAACACAAAAAATTCTCACACCGAATATCTTCAACGCGCCGAGGTTGCCTCGGCCTCTGGCGAACTGCCCACCGACCTCGCCAGCTTTCATTACCAACAAATAAGGGTAGCCGGTGGCGATATTCGCTGCATCGATTGTCATCGCGGCGACGATGGCTGGGTGCACCGCGCCGAGACAACGGGCCTGAGCGCCTGGATGACCGCGCTGTGGCTGGCCGACCGCGAAGACCCACGGGTGGAGAAGACCGCAATCACCGGCACGGTCGTCATCACCAACGCAGATAACACCACGCGCACCGTAACCCTGTGGCCCAACCTGAAGCCGGAGCCAGGTCTTGAACTCATCGCCGCCAACTACACGTCGGTCGTTACCATGACGCGGCGCATCACGCGCACGTTGCCGCTGCCTGCGCTGCATGCGCCGGTGCTGTCCAATGCGGGCTGCGTCGGGTGTCATCAAGCCAATCTACTGATTGCAGGCACGGACAACCATTTTCACAACATGCTGCCCGCTGCGTATGCGCTGTGGAAGAGCGGGGCCAAGCTCATCCCGCCCAAAGCTGCTGCCGAGGATTCTGCTGCGGTACAGGCCATCATCGCGCAGGGGTTAAGCCCATTCAACACCGACTTGCAGTGCTCAAGCTGCCATCAAACCCACCGCAGCACCGAAGCCCGCCAATATTTAGACCGCCGCAACGTGCTGCCCACCGCCTGCGTGCAATGCCACCGCGAGGTAGGGCAAGGGCCGGGCGAAGTTAAGTTTGCGGAGGAGCAGTGAGGGCAGAAGTTTGAGTTTGAGTTTGGAGGTTTGTTAATTTCCAACCTTCCAACCTTCTAACCTTCCAACTCAAACTCCTTCCAACTCAAACTCCTTCCAACTCAAACTTTCTGTCCTCACTCCTCCACAAACACCACCCGCTCATACCCCGCCAGCAGCAACACGCGTTCGATTACGGTGCGGGCGTTTTTGTTGGCGTCGGCCAAAATCCCGCTTTGGATGGCAGTATCGCGAATCGCTTGCAGAGCTTTCTCACGGGCCTGACCTTCTAGCTCTTTGGTTTCTGGCAACACCAGCAAGTTAGTGCGGTCGTAGACCTTTGTGGTGCAGGGCTGAGTGCTGTCGTCGATCAGAAAAATATCTTTCAGTTCGGATTTGGGCAGGCGAATCGTCACGGTTTTGCCGTCTTCGCTCACGGCAATGTCGTCATCGCTCAGCTTGTTCAAGTCTACGCCTGCGTTCACTTTGCCGCACGCAATCAGCAACAACTTCTCCGTCACCAAATCGCCCACGCGCGGTTGCTCGGCTTCCACCACCGTGCTCATCATCGCCGAGACGGTCGTCAGATCAGCCAGCGCACGCACTTGGCGGATGGCGGGTGGGCGCGCCACAATGGTGGGCGTCAGCGGCGGCAGCACAGTCGCAATCACGTTAACCGGGTTTAGCTCGGTGGCCTTGTTGCCCAAAAAGCTAAAGCCATCGCGCAGGGTGGTGGAAATAATCCACACGCTGGCAACCAGCGCCACCCCCAAAATGCCCGCCACCGCCACACAACCCAACGACGAACGCGGGTTGGGTTGGCGTGATGCATTGGGTGATGGCACGGGCTGAAGTTGTTGATTGGGTTCTTCGTTCAAATCGGCTCCTACTAAAAGCCACTTCACACAGAATGGCGATTACAGACCCTAAGGTTCTTAAAGAACCTTAGGGTCTAGGGCTACACAGAGATTTTATCGGGCAAAAAAAGACCCTGAAGGTTTTAACGACCTTCAGGGTCTTTCGCTTACGCATTACCCGGCGTCTATGCTAAATCTCGTTCGCCACAGGCTTCGGCTCTACCAAGCCCAGCTTCACGGCGTGGTCTTCCAGCTTGCGCACGCTGGGTTCGGTGAGGTGCGAGCCATCTGTAAACATGATAGTGGGAATGCTGCGAAAGCCGTTATTGACAGTCTTCACATATTCCTCGGCCTCTTTGTTCTTGTCCACGTCAATCCATTCGTATTGCACGTTGTTGGCGTCGAACCAGTTGCGGGCGCGGCGCGTATCGCCGCACCACATGGCTCCGTAAAATTTAATTGTGCTCACCTCAGAGTGGGCTACTGTTGTATCGGACATCGTTAACCTGATCTCCTTGCGTATTCGCTAATTCACGATTCGTTTACCTATCTATTGGTTGGTACAACCTTGAACAGCGGGAGATTATATGCAGCTTGCTGAGAAATGTTGGGAAACTAAATTCGCCGTAATGCATCATCCAGCAACGAAACCACCGAGCCGTCCGGCAAACACAGAAATTGCACATCGGCCACGTTAGCCTGCCCTTCGCCGAGGGCCTTGAACACGTTGTAATCTGGCACACTCAGGCGTTGCTGCCCCAGGCGTTTGGGGTCGGGTGTCGTTGTGCCATCGCCATCAAAGCTGAAGGCTGAGGAGACGGTCATCACCACATTGGAAGGCGCGTCGTAATCGCCGGGGATCATCTGGGTGATGCTGCCACGCACCACGCCCAGGCTGCTGGTGCCGATGAGATGCGCACGCCGGAACATCCATCCTGCACCTGCACACACAACAACACCAATCGCCAAGCCGGCCAGGCTCTGCCAGCGCAGCAGTCCACCTTCTCTAAAGATAGCTGCGGCCACAATCACAAGCCCAATCAACAAAAACGCGCTACCCAACACCCGCCACATCAGCACTCGGCGGGGGTATGGCCGATGTGCGCGATAAATCTGTGCCCAATCCATTGCATAAAATTCTAGCAGTCTGGGTAGGCATTAACGCGTGGACTAAGGCGAGATCACGCCATACGCTGCAACTTTAACTTCGCTGCGAGGGAAGTATCCTGTGATATTCCAGCGTGCAGTGACCGTGTAAAACTCTTGTGGCAATAAGGTTGTGCGTGTGTAGCTTTGTGAACAAGTTATGCAGGTATTTTCATCAAACAAATGATATGACCATACCTGCACATCCACATCATGCAAAATGTTTGGAGTTCCATTTTGCATCGTGACTGTCACTGTTGTGTAGCCCAGACCTATTTCATCCCGCTGTTCCTGAGACGTAATCATAAGTACATCCAACAGTTGAATTTTGGCCGTGCTATTGACTGTCCATGTGAGTACGATAGGTTTAACTAAAGGATCATAAGGGTAAAGACCGTGTATCTCTATTCTAAAAGGAGCTTGCTTCCCTGCAAGGACAAACTTGCTTTGCGTTGAGAATTGTGTGGGTTGGTAGTTAATCAAAATGTTTTCTAATGGAAAGCCCGAATTATTTTCTATCTCTCCATAGATTTGCGTTATTGTGTCTACCTTGACAGAGTATTGGATGAAATACCAGTTGCCTACTGTGAGGTAGGGGGTTATATGTACGTGTACAACAGGAATGTAAATGCAATTTGTTTGCGAACAGGATAGCTGTTTTGCCTGGGTGGATTGGAGGTAGCTTGGCGTTGAACTCAGCAATGCACAGGCAATACTTACATGGAGAAGGTTACGTAATACGTTGTGCATAGTCTTCACCTTGTCACTGGTTGGTTAGCCAGAAATAGAACCCAAATCAAGCGGCCCATCGGCTTAGACATTCACCGTAGATCAGCATCCTAACGTGAGA
>JAYTNY010000791.1:0-4792 GCA_043748055.1 Roseobacter sp. | reverse complement strand
GGTGGCGATAGATGAACAAACCGGCGAATGGGTTGGCCTGTGCGCCGTTGTGGCGAATGAGAAGATGAAAGGTGGCGACACTATGCACACGGGTGTGGATCGGCGTTACCGCCGCGACCCGCGCATTGGACAGGCGCTCAAGTTGGCGGGCATTCAGTACTGCATCCGCCAAGGTGCTACCAAGCTGGGCGATAACCATGACTCGCGCGATGCGAATAATTTGGCGTTGAACTATTCAATGGGCTTTACAACGTTGCCGAGTGTGATCTATCTCGAAAAGAAGCTGGTGTGAGGAGTCCGCATCCCCAGATGCGGATATGGTGTGCGACTAGACCTGGCAGGTTTGAACGCAGGAGAATTAACTCTGTCGCATTCAAACCTGCCAGGTCTTTGTCATTCAGCACTCTCCCTTAGAGTTTGCTAATTTCCCCTTGACATTCAATTTGGCCGCGTGCTAAGATGCCCTTACTGCGTTAGCACTCGCACTGGCGAGTGACAACGCGTCTTTAATGTACGTTTACCAGCAACACTGTTGCGGGTAAACCCAACCAAAACTGTATTTCGGAGGAAATGACATGGCGAAGAAAGCAGATGTTGCGAATAGCGTGAGCTTGAACATCCGCCCCCTCGGTGACCGCGTGGTGATTGAGTCGGTGGAAGAAGATGAAGGCACCTTTGCGGGCGGCAAGCTCGTATTGCCCGAGACGGCTAAAGAGAAGCCCCAGAAGGGTCGCATCGTGGCCGCAGGCACAGGCCGCAAAGACGACACCGGCAAGTTGATTGCGATGGACGTGGAAGTGGGCCAGCATGTGCTGTATGCCAAATACGCCGGCACCGAAGTGAAGCTGGAAGGCAAGAAGTACCTCATCCTGAAAGAGACCGACATTTTGGCGATTGTTGACTAGGAGCTTTTAGCGGAAAGCGATAAGCCATAAGCAGTAAGCCAGATTCGCAGATGAGTTTGCTTACAGCCTACCGCTTATAGCTTCTAGCTTAAGGCTTATAGCTGGAGAAAGAAATGGCAAAGCAAATTATTTTCAACGAGGAAGCTCGCGCCAAACTGAAGCGCGGCGTGGATATTTTGGCGCAGTCGGTTTCGACGACGCTGGGCCCCAAGGGCCGCAACGTGGCGCTGGACAAGAAGTATGGCGCCCCCACCGTGACGCACGACGGCGTGACCGTGGCCAAAGAGATTGAACTGTCTGACCCATTCGAGAACATGGGTGCGCAGTTGCTGAAGGAAGCCGCCACCAAGACCAACGATATTGCCGGTGACGGCACGACCACCGCGACCGTACTCGCCCAAATTATTGTGCACGAGGGCTTGAAGAACGTGGCCGCTGGCGCCAACCCCATGCTGATTAAGCGTGGCATTGAGGCCGGTGTGGACGCCATCGTCGAGAACCTCAAGAAGTTGGCCGTGAAGGTGGAAAAGCACGACCAGATTTCGCAGGTTGCGACCATTTCGGCGCAGGATGCGGAGATCGGCGGCTTGATTGCGGACGTGATGGACAAAGTGGGCAAGGACGGCGTCATCACGGTTGAAGAGAGCAAGTCGCTCAACTTCGAGACTGAGTACGTGGAAGGTATGGAGTTTGATCGCGGCTACATCAGCCCCTACTTCGTGACCGCCCCGGAGAGCATGACCTCGGAAATCAAAGACCCGTATATTTTGATTTACGACAAGAAGATCAGCGCAGCCCAGGACATCATCCCGATCTTGGAGAAGTTGATTCAGCGCGGCAAGCGCGATCTGGTGATTTTGGCCGAGGATGTGGACGGCGAGGCGTTGGCCACATTGGTCTTGAACAAGTTGCGCGGCATGTTGAACGTGCTGGCCATCAAGGCCCCTGGCTTTGGCGACCGCCGCAAGGCCATGTTGCAGGACATTGCGATTCTGACCGCCGGCACGGTGATTACCGAAGAGCTGGGTCGCAAGCTGGAGAGCGTGACGATTGAGGACTTGGGCCGCGCCGCACGCGTCATCAGCACCAAAGACGACACCACGATTATTGACGGCGAAGGCGCCGAGAAGGCCATTCAAGGCCGCGTGTCTGAGATCAAGGTCGAGATTGACAACAGCACCAGCGACTACGACAAAGAGAAGCTGAACGAGCGCTTGGCCAAACTGGCCGGTGGCGTGGCGGTTATTCGCGTGGGCGCAGCCACCGAGACCGAGCTGAAAGAGAAGAAGCACCGCGTGGAAGATGCGCTAAGCGCAACCCGCGCCGCCGTTGAAGAGGGCATTGTGCCCGGTGGTGGCGTGGCCTTGCTCACCAGCATCCGCGTGTTGGACAATGTGAAGATGGCCCACGAGGACGAGCAGGTGGGTGTCAACATCCTCAAGCGCGCGCTCGAAGAGCCGATCCGCCGCATCGTGGGTAATGCCGGTGTAGACGGCAGCGTGGTGATCGAGAAGGTGAAGCAGATGGCCAAAGAGAAGAAGCACTTTGGTTACGATGTGATCAGCGGCGAGTATGTGGACATGATTAAAGCGGGCATTATTGACCCGGTGAAAGTGACCCGTGGCGCGCTGCAGAACGCCAGCTCCATCGCAGCGATGATTCTGACCACCGAGGCGTTGGTGACAGACATCCCTGAGAAGAGCGCAGGACCAGCCATGCCCCCCGGCGGCGGTGGCATGGGCGGGGACTTCTAAGTCTCGGATTAGTGACCGGAACTAAATGCCAGGCACCCTTGCGATTAGATCGCAGGTGCCTGGCATTTTTGCGTACCTACTGCTCATCCGCACCACTCGGATTGCCTTCCACCAAAATCTCGTAGCGGGCCACCTCGCCAAATAAGCGACTGGCAATGGCGGTGAAATCCACCTCGTCACCCGGCATCAGCGGGGTGAGGCTGAACGGCTTGCCGTCCGCGACGCCAATCAACCGATCCTTGTCGTCGTAGAGCGCAATCAGCACCCGCACGTTGCGCGCAGGCTGGTCGCCGGTGTTCTTAATCTTCCCGGTAAAGCGCCGCCGTCCATCATCCAATTTTGATTGCGCCACATCGTGCGTAGCAAATTGGCGATAGCCGAGAATGCGGTCTCCCTTCAAGTCGCCACTCTCTACGCGGTGGTCTTCGGGCCGGGCGCTAAAGCGGAAGGTGCTGTTGCGCGAGATCAGCTTGTTTTGAATCAAGGCGCGAAAAGGCACCGCCTCGCCACTGCGCACCGAGGTGTCCAAAAACCAGTAGGCCAAATCTTTTTTGCCGGGTTCCTCGATGACGATGCACAGGCTGGCGATCTGCACATCCTCGTACGAGCGGTTGCGCACCTGGCCGATGATCCACCACGCGCCGCTCACATCCTGGTAACTAATCACGCCACCCACTTCCAGCAAGCTGGTGCCGCAATCATTGCTGCTGGCCGGGGCTGGGGTAGCGGCGGTTTGGGGTGAGCTGGCCTGCGGTTGGTCTGGGGTCGAGGCACACGCCCCGCACAGCAACACACAGGCTGCTGCCGCAATTAAATTTCGTTTCGCCGCTCTAAACTTAAACACAGTGCGGATTGTATGAATCCACCTGCAAATAACGCTCGGTCTTTGGAATTAACCTTGCAATTTATTGGGGAATGGCAGCTTTCTCTTCGAGAAATTAAACGAATATCTTGCATGTTGCGGCCCAATCACTACAAAATCATTACTGTGTCATCGTAGTGACATGCTTCGCGCCAAATAAGGTGCCAGGCACTTCGGCGATTCCTATCGCCAGTGCGTGGCCCTGTGTCAATAAACGTTAGCGCTCTAACCCGAAATCACTGTCCCCTTACCATTCATCGCATTAAAAATAGGTCGCTCGACGCGTGCATCCCCAAACACCACCTGCTGCACGCCAGCGGCAATCGCCTCGCTCGCGCCCAACACTTTCTTTTTCATGCGGCCCTCGGCAAAGCCCAGCGCCTGCTCCAACTGGCTGTAAGCAATGTGAGGGATCAACGTGCTCTCGTCGGGGAAGCTGCGCAACAGCCCCGGCACATTGGACAAAATAATCAGTTGCTTCGCGCCTACTGCACTGGCGATCATGGCTGCCGCCCGGTCGCCATCCACGTTAATGGCCTCTCCGTCGTGGCTGATGGCGGGCGGGCAGATGACCGGCGTGTAGCCTCCACCCAGCAACAGCGAGAGCAACCCGGCGTTCACCTTCTCCACCTTGCCGGTGAAGTCATCGCGCACCAACACCTGCTTGCCATCAATCACCGCCCGCACGCTGGCCTTGCGCGGGCCCTGCAACAAGCGCCCATCTATGCCGCTGAGGCCCACTGCGTTCACGCCACGCTTCTGCAAGCGCTCCACAATGCGCGTGTTCATCTTGCCCGCGTACACCATCGCAAAAATATCCAGCGTCTCGCTATCGGTGTAGCGGCTGGTGTAGCCCTGTGGCGAGGTGAGGATGCGCGGCGGCTTGCCAAGCTGTGTGCTTATCTTGTTCGTTTCGTCTGATCCGCCGTGAATCAAGATTACTTGATTGCCGTCTTTGACAAGTTGCGCGATGTCGTCGCAGACGAGGTCGTAATTGATACCGGCGCTGCCGCCCACTTTGACAACGATCATGATGATTGTTGCTCAATTACCGCTAGTAATTTATGAGCCAGTCTCTTAAAGTCATTTCCTGCTTCAGCCGCAGATTGCAAGTGTGCGCCAATTGCGCCATCAGCCGGTTTTAGATGAAAGATCGGCTTACGCGCTTCTTGTGCTAGCGGCATAAGACTTCTATAGTTCTTAATAAGCGCAAGGCAATACGGATCGTCGCTAAAACTTAAGCCCTCTGTATTACTTTGCTCTTCCAACCT
>JAYTNY010000790.1:0-4812 GCA_043748055.1 Roseobacter sp. | reverse complement strand
CCCCGACCCCTAAAGGGGAGTCGCCGAGAAAATCAACGACTCCCCTTTAGGGGTCGGGGGTCTTTGCACGCAACAAGCCAGTCAACAACTCGGTTAATTGATTAGGCTTGGAGATGTGGGCGGCGTGGGCGAAGCCGAGCTTGCCGAAGGCCTGGGCCAACGCATTGACGCCACTGTTTTGCAGGGCGGCGGCCAGGCCATCGGCGGCACGGCCTGTGCCTTCGAGGGCGATGACAGGGCGGCCTGCCGTAAAGCTGAAGACGATGTCTTGCCAGGTAGTTGCGCCACCGTTGACGACGAGGGTGAGCGAAGGCTGGGGATCGGCATCTTCGGCAATGGTGCTGGCGATGGATGAAATCCACTTGCATTCATCGCTCCACTCGGTGCCGGGGACAAGCAGGAAGTGGCTGTGGTTAGGCTCCAGCTTGGCTTTGGAGGCGAGTTGAATCTCGTCGTCGGCCCACTGGATGGTGCCTTTGGCGGCGACGCCGACCAGTGGGAAGGTGGCCTTGTGCTTGGCGCGGGCTTGGCCCATCAGTTGGATGACGCCGGAGTCTGTTGCGCCATCGATCACGGTGATCTGCCACTTTTGGCACAGCGGCACCAACACCTGGTTGAACAAGCGGCGCACGCGGCGGCCTCGCTCGTCGCTTAGCCCATCGGCTCCGCCAATCAACACCAGCACGGGCCGGTTGGGTTTGAGGCCGAGGATGCCAAGCGCCTCGCGCAGCTCGGACTTGGCGTTAGCGAACAAGGCCGGGACGCTGCGACCTTGTTCACCCGAACCAAAGCGCACCATAAAAGGCCGCTTGCCGGAGGCCGCACTTTTCTGCACCACCGTTTGGTGTTCCAACACATCAAACAGGCGCTCGCACAGCGCGTTGGTGGCGCGGTCCAGGCCGTAGGCGTGCAAAAAGCTTTTCAGCCAGCGCTCATCCATGCGGCCCAGACGAATCGCATCAGCGGCGATGGTTTCGACGTGATCGAGCTTGGGCCGCGAGTTGCCTTGTTGCCAGGCGCGCACGGTGGATTCGGTGACGCCCAACTGTTGCACATAGCGCATGCGCACACGCTGCATGCTCTCTTGCTGGTGAGCTTTAATCGCCTCGAACGATTGGCGCAGCAGTTCGCCAACGGTTTGGTTGGTGCGGGTTGGTTCGGCTGGCATAGCTGCATTATGCAGGCTGGCCTTCGCAACATTGCGAAGGGGGGTGAGCGAAGTTGGCGGGGTGTTTTCGCAATTTTGCGAAGAGGCGCAGGGTAACTTGGGTGCAGCGGCGCAAGGAGTTCGGGGGAGAAGATGGGGGAGCTTCGGAGTTTTTTGCGCCGCGCATGTCATCCAAAAGGGGAGGAGCAATGAAAAACAGAGCAAGTTCGTTGATGTGCGCACTGAGCGCATTGGCTTTGGCTGGTCTGACGTGGACGTTGCCTGGTTCGGGGCGCATAGCGAGGGCCGCACCCGAAGCCACTGGCACAATAACGGGCCGTGTGCTTGCTGCCGATGGCGGCGCAGTGGGGCAAGTAACCGTGACCGCCCGCCCCGGCGAGATTGCCACCACAACCGATGCCGCCGGTTACTACACACTGACCTTGCCTGCCAACACCCACTACACCCTCTTCTTTTCGCCCGTGGGTTCCAAGTCGTATCTGCTGCCTGCTTCGTATTCGGATACCAACGACCTGCCCGCCGATGGCGTGCGTAGCATGCCCGACACGATCTTAAAAGTGGGGGCGATTGTGATGGGCAGCGTGGTGGACGGAGAGACCTATCTGCCGATCACAGCCTACGCACTGGAGTTGCCTGTCGCCAACTCGTGCTGCACCCTACCTGCGCACGTGGATGTGTGGCGCGGCGTCTTAAACCCCACCCAACAACCCATCTCACCCGGCACGTATGTCATCGGTCAACAAATCATCCAGGTAAACGCCCGCACCCAGAACACGGTGCATCTGCTGTATCCATCAGCGCGGGGCATTCAGCGCATTCTTACTATCCCCGGCAAACCCAATATGCTGGGCATTTTCTTTGGGAATTACACCTTGCCCGTTCTTTATTCAGTAGATTCGGGCCGAATGTGGCAATACATCTGGCTACCCAACGAGGCCAGAGTCTCGCAGCAAGTTTTGATAGATAGCCTGCGCGATGTAGCGCTGACGCCAAAGAGCGCAACCAGCCCAGACCTGCGCACGGTGCTGGCGCGCGGGTTCGATGGCTATGCCGACGGCCGCCCGATAAACCCCACCACCGATGTACCGCTGGCCCGCTCTGGTGATAACGGCGAAATCTGGGCCAATGCCAGCATGACACCGACCAACTGCACCAATTTGCCAATCGACGATGCGCTGCCTAACACCGTTTGGGGAGCCATGCGCTTCAGTGATGTGCTTGTCTCGCCTCGGCAGACACACCGCCTGTATGCCCGAGGCAGTTGTGAGCGCATGAATAATGGTGGCACAGCCGACCAGACGCTGTACATCAGTGATGACTTTGGCGAGACTTGGGCGCGGCGTGGCGTTATGCCGCCCTATGCTGCTCCGTTTACCCCGTCACGGGTTGAAGACAACCGCTTGTTTTACTTTTATAACAGCTACTTTCCGCGCTATGGTCTGAAGGTAGGTGCGAGCCGTGATACTGGAAATACCTGGGACACCTACGACACCAACCTGACATATTGGCCGGTTGATAGCGCTACGACGGATGGGGTTTTGACGAACACGCTGTTTGCGATTGCGCAACAGAGAAACGAAACCGCTCCAGGTATCGTGAATCTCATTCCGCGTTTTGTGTTTAGCCACGATGGAGGCCACATTTGGGCCGAACGTCCGCACCCCTGCGACCAAGACACCGATACCTCACCGCGCCTCCACGCCATGTTGGGCAAACAGGCCCATCTATTGTTGGATTGTGTCAACACCGATCATCGCAGCCGCGATGGCGGCCTCACTTGGCAAACCTTGCCACTCACCGGCACGCTGTTTGTAGATTACGCCAACCCAAGCCGGGTTTACATGACGCGAGGCTATGCAGTGTGGGCCAGTGATAACGAAGGCGATACCTGGCGACCGGTATGGAACAAGCTTGGCACTGGCACCCTTCAAGGCCGCATCAGCGCACAAGATGGCGGGGCGGTTGGCCGGGTTGTCGTCTATGCCTCGCCGGGCGGGTACTCCATTACCACCAACCTGGATGGCACATATAGCCTTAAGCTGCCCATAAACCCAGACGGCTATGAGCTAACTGCCGCGCCTGTACTGGGTGAATCGTATTTGATCGGCAAGTCCACTGTGGCCCACATTGGGCTTCAAGAGAATGAAGTTCGAACGGAGGTCAACCTCACCCTGAGCGTGGGAGGCGTTTTGGCGGGTACTTTGCTGGATGCGAAGACCAGTCTGCCATTAACAACCTATGGCCTAGCATTGGAAGAGAACACCACAAAGCTGTTGGCAAGTGTGGATGTGGTGCGGGGTGCGTTAAATCCTCAGCGAGCAGCCATCCCATCCGGCAACTATCAGGTCACTGCGATGTTTGGTGTGCCAGATATTGCAATCACCAGCCGTAAAACAACCACCGTGGCGCTGCAATACGTTGATAGCAATGGCGTGCAATCCGTTCTCACCATCCCTGGCATGCCCAACTTTATTGGCCTGAAGTATGACAACCTGCGCAAGCCCATGCGCTACTCGCCGGACTCGGGCAGAACTTGGCATACGGTGTGGCAACCTGAGGCCTACCTGGGTGACGATGCCAACCTGAATTCAAAGAAGTGGGTAGCTGCATTCACTCGCCGCAACGCACTGGATGCTGGCCTGCGAGCCTTTCTGGTACTTGGAGACATGGCTGTACGAACAGGTGATGAGGGCGAGACCTGGGCCGATGCAGATGCTCCGCCCAAAACTTGTTTATTGAAACAGCCTTGGTTGCTGGGCGTTACCCGGGCAGTACAGATCCGTGTTTCCCCGCGCAATGCGAGACATCTGTATACGTTCGGACAATGCACCGCCACGTTAGATGGGCTAACGTTTTCTGAAAGTCAGCTCTATGTGAATGACAACTACGGCGTTGACGTTGATTGGCAACTACGTGCAACATTCCCAGCTCAAGATAACGTTCAATGGACACCCTCGCTGACGGAAGACAATCGGTTGTTCTACCTTCACAACTTGGGCGATTCAATCATCATCGGGACGAATAATGACTACTCGCAAACGTGGGTCACCCAAACCACAAACTTAACGAGGTCTCACGGCAGCATCACCAGCCTTGTGGCCGATGGCGCGTTGCTCAACACGCTTTATCACACAACATTGACCCAAGACCTTAATCCATCGTCTCACGTTTGGGCCAGCAATGATGCGGGCGTAACTTGGGCCGAGGTGGCACACCCCTGCGGCAACGGCAACGGCAACGCTTCGCTGTTGGCTGTGCTTGGCAAGGTCAAGCATTTGCTGATGGATTGTCTGGACGAGGACTATCGCAGCCAAGATGGCGGCCTAAGCTGGCAAAAAATCGTGCCAAAAACCACTGGTTTTAACTTGTTTGTGGATTACGCCAACCCAGGCCGCATTTACAAATCGGTAGACCAAAACTTGTGGGTGAGTGACGATTTTGGTGACACCTGGCGACCGGTGTGGAATGTGCCGGGGGCACGTAAGCAATTTATGCCCATTGTCCGGGCATAGAAAAGGCAAATGGGTTACTGCCACCGATCCCGTATCGTAAACACGGCCTCCAAAACGCCGCCGCCAATCGCCAGCGCCTTGTCCGAGATGCTGAAGCAGTAGCGCACCTCGCCGCGTGGGTCAATATCGCCC
>JAYTNY010000789.1:0-3825 GCA_043748055.1 Roseobacter sp. | reverse complement strand
ACGACTCTCCAACAGACTGGCCTGCATACCTTTTTATCCATCCAAAAGATAAAGTTCTTGTCGGCTCCGGGGGCTTCAAAGGCGAGCCTGATGGATCGGGCGCTATCGAGATTGGTTACGAGATTGCCTCTGAGCATTGGAATCGCGGTTTTGCAACGGAGGCCGCGCACGGGATGATTGAACACGCTTTCGCCCATCAGCAGGTGCAGGCGGTGTTCGCGCATACGCTGGCCCGGTTCAACGCCTCGAACAGGGTGTTGCAGAAGGTCGGGATGAGGTTCACGGCAGAGGTGGACGACCCCGACGAGGGCAAGATTTGGCGATGGGAGATTGGCAGAAGACCGCAAAGCTTATTGCAGTGAGTGCGCTAGATAAACACCGCCGGTGACACGCCAAATCGCGTTGCCAGGGCGCGGATCTGTCGCACATTCAAATCGCGTTTGCCGTTCAGAACCTCCGACACCACAGCTTGCGAGCCAATCTCTGGCAAGTCCGACT
This sequence comes from Roseobacter sp., assembly GCA_043748055.1. GTDB lineage: Bacteria > Chloroflexota > Anaerolineae > J036 > Brachytrichaceae > JANMVQ01. Next base: position 3,327 of record JAYTNY010000789.1, on the reverse strand, counting down.
GAGTCAAGCAGAAAAACCACATCGCAGAGCATCCTGAGCGAAGTCGAAGGATGCGGCCGTGGCTGAGCTTCTCTAGACTAACTCGACATAGTTCGCATCCTTCGACTTCGCTCAGGATGCTTTCTTGTAGCCTTAGTTCGCTGCGTAACGTGAGTGAATAATTTAAGAGGTGCAACCATGAACAAAACAAACTTAACCGAACTGTTCGAGACGAACCCTTGCTTTTGAGGTCAGCAGCAAGCGCCGCAAAGGCTACCCATCTGAGACGCATGTGAAGCGTGGTACGCGTGTGGTGCATGGCGACAAAGAACTGATCGAGAAACTGGGTCGCAACGACCCATGCCCATGTGGCTCTGGCAAGCGTTTCAAGAAATGCTGTCTCAGGTTGGGGTGTATGACGGCGAGCGACGCAATCATTATTCAAGATAACTACTTACAAAAACATGATGACGCAGAATTTGACAGACCTCGACCAACACCTCGCCGAGCGCTTCGGCGGCTACGCCAGCTATCACTGCGATGACGCATCCATCATAGAAAACTATGGCGATGCGCCTGCCGACGAAGTAGACCGCTTGCTCGACACCTTCTGCAATCCCCCCAGCCGCGTGCTTGATCTGGGTTGTGGCGCGGGGTTCACGCTGTGCAGGCTGGCGCCCAAAGTTGCTGAAATCTGGGGATTCGATCAAGAGCCAGATTTGGTCGAGGTGACTCGCCAACGCGCAGCGCAGCTTGGTTTGGGCAACACGCACTGTGTGCTGGGCAATGTGGCTGTGGCGGATGAGGTGAATGCGGGGTTGCCCGATGCTGCTTTTGATGTGGCCTTCAGCCGTCGCGGCCCTAACGTAACCCCTGCCCTGTTGCGCAAGATGAAGCCCAATGCCTTTGTCATCCAAGAGTTGGTGCAAGGCACATTGGGCGTAAAGCCGCTGTTTGGGCGCGAACCGTTTTTGCCCGAGGTGGGCCACAACCCGCATCGGCTTATTGCGCAGTATGCCGAGCTTGATCTGGTTCCGGTGAGTGTGAAGGATTACTTCTTCGATGAGTTTTTTGGTGATGCCGATCAACTTATTGGCAGCCTAAAAGCCTTTTTGTTGTGGGATTGGACGATGCCCAATTACCCTTACGACGAAGCGCGCGACCGGGCTGCGTTGGAGGTGTATGTGCAATACAACACCACACCGCGCGGCATTCGTGTCACGCATCGGCGCAGTGTGTATGTGTTTCGGCGTACCGAGGTGCGGCGTTTCCCGGCTGTGCCGGAGGCCAAACGGTTGTACTCGCCGTATGTTTAATCATGATGAAATTAACGCTGATGCGCGACGTGAGCGCTACTGTGGACGTGGACTGGCACAGCCCCATTGCCGATGCCATTCTGGCGCACTGGGCGCACGACGATGAGCGCGCGTGGTTTGTGCGATCCAGTGCCAACGTTCTGTTTGGGTTCAAGCAAGATGGGCGTGATTGTTTTCTGCGCTTTAACCATGCGACCGAGCGCACGCCGCAGATGATCCAGTTTGAATTGGATTATCTGGCGTACTTGCAGGCTGCGGGTTTGCGCGTGGTGCAGCCCATACGCTCGCTGGCGGGCAACTTCATCGAAAGTGTGGATACGGGGCTGGGTCAGTTTCATGCGGTAGCGTTTGAGCGTGTGTCCGGTGAGATGTTGGATATCAGTACGCTCACGCCCGCGCAGGTGGCGGCGTGGGGCCGGACGCTGGGTGAGTTGCATCAGGCCGTAGTGGGTTACAACGCGGTAGGTCGCCTCACCTGGCGCGATCAGATTGAATCGCTTGAGCAGGACTTGCCCACACACGAGAGTGCGGCGCGACAAGCTGCCCAACTGTTGCACAGTCAATTGGCGCAGTTGCCTATTAATACCTATCAGGTCAAAGACAATTACGGTCTGATTCACTTTGACTTTGAGCTGGACAACTTGCTTTGGGATAGCGAGCGGTTTGGCATCGTTGACTTTGACGACTGCATCTGGCATTGGCATGTCGCCGATATTGCCTTTGCTCTGCGCGATCTGTTCGACGACGATCCCGCTCAGGTGGATTTGCAAAACCCAACGTTTAAGGCCTTTATCGGCGGGTATCGCCAGGCCAAAGCCCTTCCGCAAGAAGACCTCGATCAGATACCGCTGTTCTTGCACCTGCACAATTTGGTGGCATTTGCCAAGCTGCTGCGGGCGATGGACGCGGGCGATGCAGCGGATGATCCGACTTGGCTGAAGGACTTGCGGCAGAGGCTGGCGCGCAAAGTGGATCGGTATCGAGCGAGGTTTGCTGATGAAATTTAGTGGCTGTAGTGCCTCGGTAGTTACGCAGCAGAACCGCATTCACAAACCAGGTTTCGCGCCTCGGAAGGCGTTAAGAAACCTGGTTTGTGAATGCGAGGTCCTACCATGAAAAAACACGCAACGCACTTGTCTGACATAGCGCTTCGCCCTTATCAAAGTGAGGTCGATCACCCTGCCATTGCCGAGATGGATCATCTGATGGGACTTGGCATTTTGGAATATTGCGACCCTCATCAAGACATGGTTTTTGCGGAAGCTGATGGTGATGGGTGCTTGATTGGCTATGGGCGTGTGTGGCATTTGGTACGAGATGCCGACACACATGAATACTTGTTTGAAATTTCGGTGCGGTCTGGCTGGGAGGGTGGAGACATCGAACGGCGTCTCTTCGACTGGTTGGGGCAACGTACGAGCATCCTCGCCTCAGAACAAACCCACGTCAAATCATGCACCTTCACAGCGTATGTCTCGGATAAACACACGGCGACCCTTGCCTTGTTAGAAAGCGAGGGTTTTGCGGTGCGAGGCGCAGAGCGGGTGATGACGCGTTCGTTGCAGGTTGACATTCCGGAATTGCCATTGCCCGCAGGCATCGAAATTCGCCCAGCCATGTGGCAGCAGGCCTCCGAGATCGTCAGCGTCTTGGCCGAAGCGTTTGGGCATCCTGTCACAGCCTCGGATGTAGAGATGACAAAGCAAGACTTTGAGCATTGGGTGATTGGAGCGCCAGCAGAGATTGACGCGACGTTAGTGGCTTGGGACATGCAGACTGATCAAGCTGTGAGCTTGGTGCTTAATCATCTTGATGACGCAAAGAAACAGGGTTACTTAAGCCAATTGGGCACGCGCGTATCTTGGCGAGGTCGGGGTGTGATGAGCGCATTGATTGTGCGCAGCTTGCAGATGTTCAAGGCGCGCAGGCTAGATGAGGCCTGTCTTCAAGTGCAGACGGACAACGCGAACGCGATTCGTTTGTATGAGAAGCTCGGCTTTCGTGCCAGCCATCATGTTTTGACCTATCAACG
>JAYTNY010000788.1:0-6658 GCA_043748055.1 Roseobacter sp. | reverse complement strand
GGCGGCCCCGGCACAGCGACGGAGACGATCACGCTCTACGCTTATCGCATCTGGCGAGCCAACGATTGGGGCGGCAGCGCAGCATTGGCTTACATTTTGTTGTTTTTGGTTTCTGTCGTGGCAACGGCGTATGCGAACTTTGTGAGGTCGAGAGTGACGGAATAGCAGCGGAACCCCGACCCCTAAAGGGGAGTCGTTGAGTTTTGCCAAGAGTTCATCGTTCGCAACGAATGGATGAAGGTACACATTTACTCGGCGACTCCCCTTTAGGGGTCGGGGGTTCCGATGTTGAGATAAGGAAGAACTATGAAAGCTATCTTCAAGAAAAAATCCCACTTCGCCGTGTCGCCCGCAGGCGCGGTGATCTCGTATCTGATATTGGGCTTCTGGGCCTTCTTCATTTTGTTTCCTTTGTATTGGCTGTTTGTTACATCGTTTAAGTTGCCTGCAGATGTAAACAGCGGCCCATTCTTTATTCCGTTTGTAGATTTTCAACCTTCGTTGCATGCCTACCAATATATTTTTGGCGAAATTTGGGACGACACCCGTCCAAAGTTCATCAACACCGTCGGTGTCTCGCTCCTCAGCACCTTTATTTCTGTGACACTGGGAGCCACCGCCGCGTATGCCCTCACCCGCTTTACCTACAAACCCAAAGTGGGCACGATCTTGGTTTTTATTGGCTGTTTGCTATTGGCTATTGTGCTTTTCGCGTTGGGCGTGCCTGCGGCGCTGGCTGTGTTGATTGCGCTCGCGTTATTCATCGTCTCGCTCTTTACGATCTCCAAACGCTTTAGCCGCAGCTTGGGCAACGGCAACATTGCGTTTTGGCTCATCTCGCAGCGCATCATGCCGCCGGTCGTCGTCGTCATTCCCATGTATGTGTTGTTTCTCTCGGTGCAGCGCGCGCTCGGCATTAAGTTGCTGGATACCTGGACTGCGCTCATCATCACTTACGTGGGTGCGAATTTACCCATCGTGGTCTGGTTGATGCGCGACTACTTTGCCAACATCCCTCTCGAAATCGAAGAGAGCGCCTCGATAGACGGCGCATCCAAGTTCAAAATCTTCGCGTCAATTGTGCTGCCACTCAGCACGCCGGGGTTGGTGGCTACGTTTTTGTTTGTGCTGGTGTTTGCGTGGAACGAGTACTTGCTGGCGTTGTTCTTAACCAACGCCAATGCGCAAACCATGCCGCTGCTGGTCGTCGCTCAAAATGCCACGCGCGGCCCGCAGTGGTGGTATCTCAGCGTGCTGGTCATGATCATGATCGTGCCTGTCATCATCATGGCGATCTTTCTGGAACGCTATATCTCGCGTGGGTTGTTGGTGGGCGCGGTGAAAGGATGAAGAAAGGGACGAATGCCGAGTGACGAGTGTTGAGCATTCGTCGCGCGGCATTCAACACTCGTAATTTGCATGAGCTACATCCTCGCGCACGACCTCGGCACAACCGGCAACAAGGCCAATTTGTTTGATGAAGGCGGTGCTTTAATTGCCAGCCACACTGAACACTACGAAGTGAGCTACCCGCAACCCGGCTGGGCCGAACAGGATGCCGATGCTTGGTGGCGGGCGGTGGCCCAATCCACCCAGGCCTTGCTGAGCCGCAGCCCTCAAGCCAGAGACCAGATTGCAGCGGTGTGCTTTAGCGGCCAGATGATGGGTGTGGTGCCAGTAGACTTGAACGGCGGCGCCATTCGCTCGTGCATTATCTGGGCCGACCAGCGCGCCGTGAGCGAAGCCAATGACTTTGTGGCGCGCTGCGGCATGCCTGCCATTTATGCCAGCACCGGCCACCGCGCCAGCGCGGCTTATACGGCGGCCAAGATGCTCTGGCTCAAGCGCCATCAGCCAGAGATTTACGCGCGCACGCACAAATTTTTGTTTGCCAAAGATTACTGCGTGATGAAGTTGTGCGGCGAGTTTGCGACTGATTACAGCGATGCCAGCGGCAGCACACTGTTTGATTTAGCAACGCGCGAATGGCGCAGAGATTTTGTGGATGCGCTTGGGTTGGATGTGGCCAAGCTGCCGAGCGTCGTCTCGTCGCAGAGCGTGGTGGGCGTCGTGACGCCACCCGCAGCAGCGCAGACGGGCTTGCGCGCAGGTACGCCCGTGGTGATTGGCGGCGGCGATGGCCCGTGCGCCACGATTGGCGCGGGCTGTGTGGAGCCGGGCGAGGCCTATTGTGTGCTGGGCACATCGGCGTGGATTGCGATGACGACTTATGAGCCGATTGTGGACCCGCAGATGCGCACATTTACGTTTCACAATTTGCCCGCGAATGCCTACATGCCTACTGGCACCATGCAAACGGCCTGCGCCTCGCGCGATTGGTTGATTCGCGTGGTGGGGGCCGAGGTGCCGGATGAGGCGATTGCCAATGTTCCGGCGGGTGCGCAAGGGCTGATGTTCTTGCCCTACTTGATTGGTGAGCGCAGCCCGTGGTGGAACCCAAAAGCGCGTGGTGCGTTTGTGGGCTTGAGCATGGTGCACGACAAAGCCGAGCTGGCGCGCGCAGTATTAGAAGGTGTGGCTTTCAACCTTAAAATCATTTTGGATTCATTTAAGGACGGCGGCGCGAATATCCCAACGATTCGGTTGATTGGCGGCGGCGCGCAGAGCCAAGTGTGGCAGCAAATTTTGGCGGACGTGTGGAACATTCCGGTTCACCTGCCTGAGCTATTGAGCGAGGCCACAAGTTGGGGCGCAGCCGTGGCGGGGGGGGTGGGGGTGGGTTTGTATTCGGGCTGGGAGATTGCAAAGACGCAGACCAAGATTGGCCGCATCGTGGAGCCTAATCCAAAACAAGCCGCACGGTATGCCGAGCAGTATGGCTTGTTTTGCGAGGCATATAAGGCGTTGGAGCCAATTTACAATCGCATTAACTAAAGAACAAACGTTGTCGTAGGGGCGTAGCATTCGGTGAGCGCCGCGTACTAAACCCCACCGTACACCCGAATGCTACGCCCCCTGAACTTGCGCGTTTCTATGCCGACGCTGGCGCTTGTATTCCACAAGCCAGGGCGAAGCATTCGAGAACTCAGTTGAGTTTGTTGGCTTGCGCTCCCGAATGCTTCGCCCCTACCGTTGGTTTTCTACCTCAGATGAACGTAACCAATCCCGATCCGCAATTGCAGATGGCGTGGCCCACGCACCTCCTCAACAAGCCGCCCGCACCGCGCCTGCCTGCTGGCTATGCTCTGCGCACCTATCGCCCCGGCGACGAGCCGCGCTTTTACCAAGTGATGGCGCTGGCAGGCTGGCCCGGTTGGGATGACGCCAAGCTGCGGCCTTGGCTGGCGCGCATCCCGCCAGAGAGTTGGTTTATGGCCGTTCACGAGGCAAGCGACGAAATAGTGGCGACGGCGATGGGCTTGCACGACCACAGCGACGAGCACCCTTTTGGCGGCGAGTTGGGCTGGGTAGCTGGCGACCCAGCCCATGCGGGCCAGGGCTTGGGCATGGCGGTGTGCGCCGCCGTTACGGCGCGGCTTTTGCAGATGGGCTATCGCAATGTTCATTTATATACCGAGCAGTGGCGCTTGGCCGCGTTGAAGCAATATCTAAAGTTAGGTTATGTGCCGTTTTTGTATTCGTCAGAGATGCGCGAACGTTGGCGCGTGATTTGTGAGCAGTTGGCTTGGCCGTTTACGACGGAGGTGTGGCGCATAGCCTGACCTCGACATGGTCTATCACGAGCTTACCGACCGGCAGCGCAAGATTCTTGAGCTATTGGCCTCTGGCAAGACCAACAAAGAGATTAGCGCCGCGCTGCGCATCTCCGAGAACACGGTGGAGTATCACCTCGTCAAACGCATCTACCCCATCCTGGGTGTGCGCACGCGCTCGGCGGCGAGTGCGGTCTATCTCAAACTGGCGGCGAAGACACTACGGAAATCCGTAGTGGACTCTCGGCTGCAAAATCCTACGATGGCTCCATCTGTTGCCACACAAGACAGGCGCAGAAAGGAGATCGTTAAGATGAAGTACGAACTTAAGGCCGTGAAGAATTTGGATGAGTTAAAGCACGTGTATGAATTTGCTGTGGCGGTGCTGGGCTTGCCCACAGCCAAACACACCCTATGCTTCTCGTGAGTCCCTGTTCGCGGATTGGGCACCCTTCCCATCACTTCTACATATTGCTGATGCGCAGCGCTTCTTCCTCCGTCATCGCCTGCAACTCCAAAACTTTTTGCTCATACAGCGCCACCTCAGACGAACGCCATTGCACCATCCATTGCTTTTGTTCTTTGGAGGTTGTTGCCATTCGCATAGCGTCAGTGTAGCATCCCACACATCACACCTTGACCCCCAAACCCCTCACCTACACCCAGCTTATTTTGCGACGGTTTTTACGCCATCGGCTGGCCGTGTTGGGTGGAGTGGTGTTGCTGCTGTTCATCGCCTCGGCCCTCTTCGCGCCCCTCATCAGCCCCTACCCTGTAGATGACCAAGACCTCTTTAACATCACTCAGGGCCCATCCACTGCACACTTGCTGGGCACCGACGACCTGGGCCGCGACCTGCTTACGCGCTTGCTGCACGGCGGGCGCATCTCGCTGCTGGTCGGCATTGCGTCTTCGCTGATTGCGACTGCCATTGGCACGGTAGTCGGCGCGCTGGCGGGCTATTACAGCGGCACGGTAGACAACCTGCTGATGCGGCTCGTAGACGTGTTGCTCGCTTTCCCCAGCATCTTTCTGCTGCTCATTCTGTTCTCAGTCATCGGCACCTCGGTGGGGTTGGTGATTGGGTTCCTCGGCGCGTTCGGCTGGATGTATCTGGCCCGCATCATTCGCGGCGAGATGCTCTTAGTGCGAGAGAAGAACTTTGTGGAGGCAGCGCGGGCGCAAGGCGTGGGTAGCTTGCGGCTCATCACACGGCACCTGCTGCCCAACGTTACCGGCGTGCTCATCGTCAACACCACGCTGCAAATCGCCTACAACCTGCTGGCCGAGGGCACTTTGAGTTTTTTAGGCTTCGGTGTGCCTGCCTCCACGCCCACCTGGGGCAACATTTTGTATTCGGCGGCCAGCTATGCCCGCAGCGCGCCGTGGTATGTGCTGTTCCCCGGCGCGTTGCTCACTTTGTCTATTTTGGCCGTTAACTTTTTGGGGGATGGGTTGCGCGACGCGCTTGACCCGCGCGGGTAACGCGCACCGAGGAGCGCGCATCCCCAGATGCGCACCCCATGCGTATAATTTGCGTCACAAAAGCAATGACCCCGTGATGAAGTAGAGCGTTGCAACAGCAGCAACAGAGAGCCAGCATTTGGTGCAAGCTGGCCTGCAAGCAATTCTTGAAATGGACACGGACGAGCTTGATGGTGAAATAATTTGCCAACCGGATCAGCCCCGTTATCGGCGAAGAGTGGAGTTTGAGTCAAACTCAACTGAGGTGGTACCACGAGCGTAGATCAAAGCGCCCGTCCTCTGAAATTTCAGAGGACGGGCGCTTTTATTTTTAACTTAATCATGAACAACAAAATCATCTTCTCCGGCATTCAGCCCACGGGCGAGCTGCACATTGGCAATTACTTTGGCGCGGTGCAAAACTGGGTTCGCTTGCAAAACGAGGGCGAATACAAATGCGTGTATTGCGTGGTGGACTTGCACGCCATGACCATGCCCTACGACCCCGCTGCCCTAAAGAAAAACACGGAGAACTTATACGTGGACTTGCTGGCCTCCGGCCTCGACCCCCAAAAGTCCACCGTGTTTGTGCAAAGCATGGTGCCCGAACACACCGAGCTGGCCTGGATATTCGCTTGCATCTGCTCGTATGGCGATCTGACGCGCCAGGCCCAGTTCCGTGACAAGAGCGAGCAGCTTGAGGGCAAACAGGACGCCTTTATCTCGGCAGGCCTGTTCACTTACCCGGTGCTGCAAGCCGCCGACATTTTGCTCTACCGCGCGGGCTACGTGCCGGTGGGCAAAGACCAGGAGCAACATCTCGAACTCTCGCGCGAGATCGCCCGCCGCTTCACCTCCACCTTTGGCGAGTACTTCCCCGAACCTGCTGTGCTGAGCACCGAGACGCCCAAGCTGCTGAGCATGGCCGACCCGGCCAAAAAGATGAGCAAGAGCCTGGGCGAGAAGCACATCGTGCCCCTGTTTGCGGATGAGACTATTGTGCGCGCCCGCGTGCGCAGCGCGGTGACCGACACGGGTGAGTTGGGTACCGAGATCGGCGCAGGCGCCCTCAACCTGCTGGCTATTCTGCGCGCTTGCGGCCACAGCACACAGGCCGAGGCCTTTGCCAAAGAGTACGAAACCGGCCAACGCCGTTACGCCCCGCTGAAAGATGCCGTGGCCGATGCGCTGTCAGACCTCATCACCCCCCTGCGCACCCGCCGCGCCGAAATTGCCGCCGACAAAGAAGCTCTGCGCAAAAGCATGTGGGACAGCGCCCAACAAGCCCGCGAGATGGCGATGCAAACTTTGAAGGACGTGCGCAGACTGGTGGGGTTGCCGAAGCGGTGAGGGAAAAGAGATTAGAGATTAGAGATTGCAATCTCTAATCTCCGTTCACATCATGCACAAAAAACGCTTACTAAGGGTTTGGCAAACAATAAGTTGTTCGTTTGTGGCACGCGAATTCGATTTTGGCCTTGTTTTTCGACGTTTCCGAGTAGGCCCGCTTTAGAAACGAA
>JAYTNY010000787.1:0-10063 GCA_043748055.1 Roseobacter sp. | reverse complement strand
GCGGCATCCAGCGCGCAATTACTTTTTGCATGGCGGCGGCTAAGCGCTCCAGCGTCACGTTATCCAGCGGCAGGGTTTTGCCGCTGGTGGGGCGGTGGATGGGGGGTGGTTCGGCGGCGAAGCTGCGCAAGCCCGCCTCTTGGCGCGCGCGCAACGCTCGTGCCGCTGTTTTGAAAATCTGGTAAGCCTTGAGTTGGCTGATCAGATCGTCCACCTCTTCCTGCTCTTCCTCGGTAATCTCGATCTTGGGCAACAGCGCCCGGCTCTTCAGCAAAATAAGTTTGGCCGCCACGAGAATGAAGCCAGAGATGGTGCGCGGGTCGCGCTGGGCCATCGTCTTCATGTGGCTAATAAACTGGTCGGCCACCATCGCCAGCGAGACCTCGGTGATCTCCAGTTGGTTCTCTTCGATGAGCCGCAACAACACATCCAGCGGCCCCTCGTAGTTGGGCAGCTTGAGGCTGAAGTTGGTCTCGCGGGCGGCGCGTTCGAGGAGGGTTTTGGGTTCTGGGGCTTGGGTAATTGGTAATTGGTGATTAGTAATTGGGGTTGAGCCAGGCTCAATTGTCACCGCTTGAACAGGGGAAACCACATTTTCGTCGCTCATTTCAATCACCAATTACTATTTACCAATTACTCTTTATTTGGAAACAACACCCAATACTCAAACCCATTCATGCGCACCATTTTGGCCCAGTAATAATTTTGCACGATGGCTTTCTTCACATCGTCTGGATAGAACTGGGCGCGGAAGACAATGGCCCCGAATTGCTTGGCTCGAATCATCTCGATCATCCGGGTCGTGTCAAGCGTGTTGTTTTTGCTTAAGTTGAGGAGTTGGGTTGGATTGGTAACGACATCTTTGCCTGCCCACAAGGTCAACATCGCTTCTTCGCTCCACACTGGGCCAGGTACGTTCGCCAGCGTGTTGACGAGGTCCCAGCCATTGGCAATGTCGGCGGCATCCACAAAGTGCCCAAGTTGGGTGTAGCCTATTGTGTCGTAATACGGGTATGGTGGGTACACGCTTTGCGCATTCGCCACACCCGCCAGTTGCGCCACCGGCCCAAAGAAGCGACCGGTAACGGGCAAGTGGATGTTGGACTTGGCTTGGATGAGCATGACGGCGACGAACAGAAAATTAGGGATTAGGGATTGGGGATTGCGATTCCCTAATCCCCAATCCCCAATCCCTAATCCCTGCATTCGGGCAAATAGCCCCGCAGTACACACGCACGAGGCCGCAATCGCTGCAACCAAGTATGTTGGCCCGGCGCCCCACTTGCCGGTGAGCATGCCCAGCGCGCTGCCTGCGACGAAGTAGAGCGACCAAATGCCGATGGGCCGAAACGAACGAGCACGAACGGCGGCGATCACATCCCACATCACATACGCCACGCTGCACACGATGAGCGCGCCCTGCAAGCTAAACCACTGGTAATACGTGCGCCAGGTTACGACGATGTCGTACTCGTTCACGTTGGCGCTTACCACGTTCAGCCAGAATTGGCCTGCGGTGGCTTTGTCCATCGCCAACAAAAAGATGAGGGTGAAGCCGAGGCACGTGGCGAACGCCATCAAAAACCATTTGGGTTTGCGCAGCAGCAAGAAGCCAAACCCTGCGGCCAATGCATCTACGGCCTGCAGCTTGGTGAAGGCAGCGCACATGAGAAGAAAGATGCCACAGAAAGCGATGAGCGATGAGCGATGAGCAATGAGCAGTTTCTGACTCATTGCTCTTGGCTCATCACTCATCGCTTGATCCAAACAGTAGATGCCCGCGATAGCAAACATGACCATGGGCAAATGCGCCCGCGCCAGCGGGCCGACGTGGTAGACGTAGTTGGCGGCGAAGAAGGCCAACGAACAGATAAGGGGGACAAGGAGACAAGGAGACAAGGGGTTATTCCATCCATCTCCTTGTCTCCTTGTCCCCCTGCCCCCTTGTCCATACTGCCTGCGCGCTGCCAAAAAGATACCCCCCCCAATAACTAGCGAACACGCAAACGCCACCGCACGGCCTACATACAGCTTTGGGCCAAACAGCCAGATGAACGGCACCAGCATGACGCGAAAGACTGGCGGGTAATTACTGGCGTAGAACGGATACTGGGCATTGTCGAGGTAGATGTTTTGGCCGCGCGCCAAGCGTATGCCGTCGTACAGCTCAAAGCCTTCGCCCTGGTCATAATCGAACGGGAACTTGAACAGGTTGTAGGCGTAGGCGAAGTAGGTAGCGAGGTAGAGCAGGAAGATGCCGAGGGTGAAGAGCAATGGCAGCGCGATGAGAAGCGATTGAAGCGTGAGGAAACGAGATAGGTTGGGGCGCTGCGCTGCGGTGGTGTTAGTAAAGTGCGTATTCAACGGGATGATTATCGCAAAAGAAAACTAAAGCAGAATCAAGTGCAAATCCCCAAACTCGTGCCAGATGTTGACGATGCGCGCGTTGGGCTTGAGCGAGGCTTGCACCGCTTGCAACACGCCCAGCGGCGCGATGATGTTGGCTTGATACACCTGCGCCAACGCATCCAACGGCTCAACTATGGCTCAACAGCAAAGCCCTATCAAGCTGTTCTCGGTGCTTTACAATCTTTAAGAACGACACAACTGAAGAAAACTCTTCTCAAGATTACCTAGAAATGGTTTAGTCGTATCTGTACTATGCGCATCCCCCTCCTCGGCAACATCTTCGGCATTCTCCGCCTCGCCGTGCAACGCTTGTTCAGCCAGTTTGGGCTGAACGCCAGCATGTGCTTTGGCATCGCCATCGCCGTCATGCTGGCGGCATCGATTCCGGCGTTTAGCGATGCCGTGCAACTGCGCGTGCTGCAAACCCGCGTAGATGCCAACGCCGAGAACACCCGCCGCCCACCGTTCGCCTTCATGTACGCCTTCTTTGGCTCCATCAGCGGCCAGGTGGAATACGAAGATTACTTAAAGGATGATGCCTTCATGCAGCAACGGTTCGCCGAGGTGGCGCAGTTGCCCATCACCCGCACCGTGCGCTACATGCACACACCCAAGTTCCGGTTGTTTCCCGCCGTCAACTCCGCGGAATACAAAGATTCGGGTCGCCAACTGGAATGGGTGGATATGGGCTTCCTCAGCGACTTTGATACGCATATTCAGGTATTTGGCGAGCGGCCCAAGCTGCGCGACGACGGCGTGATCGAAGTGATCGCCTACAGCGAATTGGCGAACGAGATTGGTTTGCAAACCGGCGAGAGCTTTATCTTGTATGGCCCGCCTAAGCGCGGCGTGCCCCCCATCCAACTAACCCTAAAGGTGACCGGGATTTGGGCCGAGAAAGACAGCGCCGATGATTACTGGTTCTACCGGCCCGATGCCTTGCGCGACACGTTGATCGTAAACGAGGAGCAATACGCCAAACAAGTCGCGCCCAACATGGTTGCCGACACCGAGCTTTCGCTGTGGTATTTCCTGGTGGATGGCAGCCGCATCGACCCCGAAAGAGCACCATTCTTATTAGGCCGCCTGCAACGCTTCACCACCGAGATGACCCAACAGCGCAACGGCTTAACCAATCGCATCTCGCCCGCGCAGGCCCTGGGTGCGTTCATCAAAGCGACCAACGAACTGACGCTGCTGCTCGTCATCTTCAGCGTGCCGCTGCTCGCGGTAGCGTTGTATTTCATCGTGTTGGTGGCAGGCATGATTGTGCGGCGGCAGGAGGGCGAGATTGCCGTGCTGCGCAGCCGAGGCGCGTCGTCGTTCAGCATTGCGCTGCTCTACGTTGTCGAAGGCCTCGTGGTTGGCGGCCTGGGGTTGGGGATTGGCCTTGCGGGTGGCCTGGCCCTGGCTTCGGTGATGACGCGCTTGACGACCTTCTTGATCTTGTCAGATCATCCCGCGCTCTACACCCAACTTGGCACACAGGCCATTCGTTTTGGCATCATCGCCGCCATTGTCGGTGTGTTGGCTGCGCTGCTACCCGCCATCATCGCCTCGCGCCGCAACATCGTCAGCTATCGCACCTCGCAATCGCGCGGCACGCGCCCGCCTTTTTGGCAGCGCGCTTTTCTGGATGTGCTGCTGCTGGTGCCTTCGATTTATTTGTATTACCAAATGCGCAACAGCGGCGGCATGGTGGCGCTGGGCGCCATTAACGCAGCGGGCGCTGCCGCCACTGCCGACCCCTTCAGCGACCCGGTGCGTTTTCTGGCGCCGGTGCTGATGTTGGCGGCCAGCGCCTTGTTGCTGGTGCGCTTCTTCCCGCTCATCATGCTAGGTCTGGCAAGGCTGGCCGGGTGGCTACCGGTGAACACCTCGATCTTGCTGGCCCTGCGCAGCCTGGCCCGCGCGCCCGTGAACTACGTCGGCCCGCTGCTGCTCTTAATTTTTACGATGGGCCTCGCTGTGTTCAGCTCCTCAATTGCCCACACGCTCGACGAGCATCTCACCGCGTCTACCTATTACCGTGTCGGCGCAGATATGCGCCTCATCGAAACCGGAGACAGCAACAAAGAAGATGCCAGCTTTGGCGGCGGCGCACCGGTTGCCAACACCTCCAGCCCCGAAGAGCCGTTGTTCTACACCTTCGTGCCGGTGCAAGAGCACCTGCGCATCCCCGGCATCAAAGCCGCTACGCGCCTGGGCAACTACGTCGCCAGCCCCAAAGTGCCCAACTCGCCCGAACGCGCCGAGTTCGTGGGCATAGATCGCGCCGACTTCCCCAAAGCCGCCTACTTTCGCGGAGACTTTGCGCAAGTGCCGCTAGGTGAGATGATGAATCTGCTGGCGCTCGATCGCTCGGCCATCATCGTCACCCAGGAATTTCTCTCAGCCAACCGCCTGCGCATCGGCGAGCCGTTGGCGATGAACGTCAGCTCATCCGGCTTAACCGTGCCGCTCTCGTTCACCATCGCGGGCACATACAACTTGTTCCCCGAAGATGTGGTGCGCGAAGAAGAACGGGCCACGTTGTTCATCGGCAACTTAGACTATTTGTTCGAAAACGCGGGCACGGCCCTACCCTACGATGTGTTGCTCTCAGTGGAACCAGATGCCAACCTCGACAAAATTGTGGATGGCGCAGGTGGGCAAGGTTTCCTGGTGGTCAACGGCTACGATTCGCGCACGACGATTACCAATGCGCAGGCCAAACCCGAACGGCAAGGCGTGTTCGGCTTGCTCAGCGCGGGCTTCATCGCCGCGTCGCTGCTCACCGTCATCGGCTTTGTGCTGAGTGCGCTCATCTCGTTCCGCGCCCGTGCGATTCAACTAGGCATGTTGCGCACGGTGGGCCTCTCGGCAGTTCAAATGGGGTCGTTCATCGTGCTGGAGCAGATCATTCTCATTGTGCTGGGCGCGGTTACGGGCAGCGGGCTGGGCTTGTTGATTAGCCGCTTGTTCATCCCGTTCATGCAAGTCGGCGGCTCACTCGCCAGCAGTTTGCCACCCTTCGTGGTGCGCATCGCCTGGGAGAACTTGAGCTTGATCTACGCTGCGTTGGGCATCGCGCTGGTCTTCGCCCTGGCCATCATGCTGTTGCTGCTGCGGCGGCTAAAGGCGTTTGAGGCGATTAAGTTGGGGGCGACGTAGGCCCTGCGAGAACAAGATGGGGCGAGAAGCATGGGGCGAGTGCTGCACACCTAACCCAAATGCTTCGCCCCCTGGACAGTCAGTTCACATTGAGCCATCCGGATGATTTCTGATTTTCTTGCCGCGCTAAAACGCGCTTTCCCGCCCAACCGCGTGTTGCTGCACGAGGCGGCGTTGGCTGCGTTTGAGAGCGACGCGCTGACCTCGTTTCGCACGCGACCCATTGGCGTGGTGATTCCGGAGACACAGGATGAGGTGGTGCAAGCGGTGAAGCTGTGCCACGCGCATGGCGTGCCGTTTGTGGCGCGCGGCAGCGGCACCAGTTTGAGTGGCGGCTCGTTGCCGGTGGCGGATGGGATTGTGATCGCGTTGAACAAGCTGAACAATATCGTGAAACTGGATTTGGAACAGCGCATTGCAGTGGTCGAACCCGGTGTGATTAATATCGCCATCACCAAAGCGGCTTCAACGGCGGGCCTCATTTATGCGCCCGACCCATCCAGCCAAACCATTTGCACCATTGGTGGCAATGTGGCCTTTAACAGCGGCGGCGCGCATTGCCTGAAGTACGGCATGACCAGCAACCATGTGCTGGGCTTAAAGATTGTGCTGCCGGATGGCGAGGTGTGCCACTTGGGCGGCGAGAGTCTGGAGAGTGCCGACGCGGATTACGTGGGCCTGTTTGTGGGCAGCGAAGGCTTGTTTGGGATTGCGCTGGAGATTACGGTGCGGCTGTTGCCCAGGCCAGAGGTCTACCGCACATTGCTGTGCGCCTACCGCACGATGGAGGCGGCAGGCGACGCTGTCTCGGCCATTATTGCCAGTGGGTTGTTGCCGGGGGCGATTGAAATCATGGACAACCTGAGCATCCAGGCGGCGGAGGCGGCGGTTCACGCGGGCTACCCGTTGGATGCGGTTGGGTTGTTGCTGGTGGAGTTGGAGGGTGAGCGGTCGCAAGTGGAGGCCGAACACGCACGGTTGATGCAGGTGATCGAGGCGTCCGATCCGTACTTCATCAAAGAAGCCCAGAACGACGACGAGCGATTAAAAATTTGGAAGGGCCGCAAGAGCGCGTTTAGCGCGGTGGGGCGGCTCTCGCCGGATTACATTGTGCAAGATGGGGTGGTGCCGCGCAGCCGTTTGGGCGAGGCCCTGCGCGAGATTGAGAAGCTGAGTGCACGCTATGGCATCCGGGTGGCGAATGTGTTTCACGCAGGCGATGGCAATTTGCACCCATTGATTTTGTTTGACGGCAAGCAACCCGGCGCGCTGGAGAAAGCCGAGGAACTGGCCAGCGAGATTATTGGGCTGTGCATTCGCTTTGGCGGCAGCATCACCGGCGAGCACGGTGTGGGCATGGAGAAGCGCGAACACCTGCCCAAGATGTTTGGCCCGGATGACATGGCCGCAATGCAACACCTGCGCCGCACGATTGACCCGCAGGAATTAGCCAACCCCGGCAAGATGCTGACGACTTCGCTTAGGGTGGGCGAGGCTCCGGCGCTCTCGCATGTGGGGGCGCATCCGTTGGAGAAGGCAGGGGTTATTTTTCGGGAGTGAGTGCGCTGTTTCAGCGCAACTCAGCGAGAGAGCATTCTGAGCGCAGTCGAAGAATGCGGACGCGGCGGAACTTCGTTAGCCAAGCTCGGCCTGGTGCGCATCCTTCGACTGCGCTCAGGATGCTTTGCGGTTGATTTTCTTTTGGGTGGCGCGCGTAGATTGATGAACACAAATTACCCATGGGACATCCTGCTAATCGGCGGCCACAGCACCAGCGGCAAGAGCATGGTTGCCCACGAGCTTGGGCGGCGTCTGGTTATCCCCGTTTTACAAGCTGATGATTTCCGCCTTGCATTACAACGAGCGACTAAGCCCGGGGAACTTGATGGCCTCCATTTCTTTCGTGACCCAAACGCAATTCGTTCGGCGGAACCCGATGATCTGGTAGCGCAGTTGATTCGTGTGGGTGAAATTGTGTCGAACGCCATCGAAGCGGTGATTGCGCATCATGTCGTAGCTCGCACGCCAATCATCATCGAAGGAGATGGCCTATTGCCAAGATTAGCGGCACAAACCACTTGCGATGATGCACAGGTGGCGGGACGAATGCGAGCCGTGTTTGTCATTGAGTCAGATGAGATTAGATTCCAAGACGCATGGAAGAACCGATGGCCGGGCACAAGTGAATCAGAAGATGCCTGGCGATGGCGGCGCATGGCATGGAAATATGGACAATGGCTCGAACAAGAAGCCAAACGCTTGGGCGTACTCATTGTGTCATCAAGCCTATTCGAATCACTTGTTGATCGTGTTGCGGCGGCGCTTGAAATATGAAATTGCTGATAACCATCTCCGGCTTCAGCGGGTCGGGCAAGACTTCGCTCACGGATGAGTTAGCCGCAAATCTCAAAGATGCATTGGTTATGAAATTTGACGAGCTTGATTCTTTGATGATTTGGTCAGACGATTACCCGGAGTGGCTTGCGCAAGGTGCTGACTACGAAGCATTTAATTTGGAGCGCATGCGCGTGCATGTGGATCAGGCCATCAAAGAATCGCGTGCGCGTTGTGTGATATTCGATTACCCATTTGGGAGGTTGCACTCGGCATTTAGGGATGTCATTGACATGGCTGTATATGTTGATACACCGCTGGACATTGCGATGGCGCGACGGCTTCTGCGTGATTTGCCGATTGACCCCGGCGTTGCAAGAAGGCATGTCAAGGAAGACTTGCAGGCCTATTTGGCTAATGGTCGCAATGCGTATCTTGAAATGGACAGGCAAGTAAAACCGAGTTGTGATCTATTGGTGGATGGAACAAGACCCATAGATGAGCTTGTATCAATAATTTTGCAAGAGGTGAAGACGCGCAAGTTGTTCTCTGTGTAAAAATACACTCATGCCTCCATCTCCCAAATCCACCGACCTCTTCGCCCACGCCCTCGACGCGCAACAAGGCAGCGAGACACCCCTAGCCAGCCGCATGCGCCCGCGCACCCTCGATGACTTCATCGGCCAAGAGAACATCGTCGGCCCGGGCAAGCTGTTGCGTCGCGCCATCGAGAGCGACCGGCTATTCAGCTCACTCATCTTGTGGGGGCCGCCAGGTACGGGCAAGACCACGCTGGCAAAAATTATCGCCAATAAAACCAGCAGCCACTTCGAGATTTTGAACGCGGTGATGGCGGGCATCGCCGATATTCGGCGCGTGGTGGCCGAGGCCAAAGAGCGCCGTGCGCTGCACCGCCAGCGCACCATTTTGCTGGTGGATGAGATTCATCGCTTTAACAAGAGCCAGCAGGACGCGCTGTTGCCGCATGTGGAAGATGGCACCATCATTTTGATTGGCGCAACAACCGAGAACCCCTACTTTGAGGTGAACAGCGCGCTGCTCTCACGCTCTCGATTGTTCCAACTCAACGCGCTCACCGAAGCCAATGTGAAGGCGTTGATGCAACGCGCACTCAGCAACACCGAGCGCGGCTACGGCAAGCTAACCGTGCAAATAGAGGAGGCCGCGCTCGATCATTTGGCGAGCGTGTCCAACGGCGATGCACGCAATGCGTTGAACGCATTGGAGCTGGCAGTGGAATCCACCGAAGCCCGCGACGGCGTGATTCACATTGATTTAGCGGTGGCGCAAGACAGCATTCAGCGCCGCGCCGTGCTATACGACAAAGAGGGCGACGCGCATTACGACACTATCAGCGCCTTCATCAAAAGCGTGCGCGGCAGCGACCCGGATGCGGCCTTGTATTGGCTGGCCAAGATGCTCTATGCGGGCGAGGAGCCGCGCTTCGTCATCCGGCGCTTGTTGATTTTGGCGGGTGAGGACATAGGCTTGGGCGACCCGATGGGGCTTGTTGTTGCATCATCGGCTGCGCAAGCGTTTGATTACATGGGCATGCCCGAAGGCATCTTCCCCATCGTCACGGCGGTGTTGTATTTGGCAACCGCGCCCAAGAGCAACACGGCTACAAATTACTTTCGGGCCAAGGCGCAGATCGAGCGCGAGGGCGCAGGCGAAGTGCCTGACCACTTGAAGGACGCCAACCGCGATGCCAAAGGGCTGGGACATGGCAAGGGCTATCTCTACCCGCACGAAGACCCAACCCATTTTGTGCCGCAAAACTATTTGCCCCGCGAGATTGCAGGCATGAACTTTTACTCACCCAGCGAAGTAGGCTATGAGGCAGCGGTGAAAGAGCGGCTGGCGAAGTGGCGCGAGGCACAGCGCAAGGCGTTAGGCATCGAGGGGCGTGAGGGGCCGCAATTGAGTCAAGCGGAGATTGATCGGATGAAGCGTGAGCGATAGTTGAGAGTTGAACGAAAGTTTGTTTCTCGGCGCGCCATGGACGCACGGGCGTAATGCAAGGTGAAAATTTAACCGGGATATGGATTGACAGTTACGGTACCATTTCCTTCCCTGCCCGCGAGTATTCGCCGCTGTTAGGCCGCTTCTTGTCTGCAGACAGTATAGTGCCCAGGCCGGGTGATCC
>JAYTNY010000786.1:0-7608 GCA_043748055.1 Roseobacter sp. | reverse complement strand
TATCGCTTCCCGTGGACGTTCCCCATTTCGTTCTCGCCGCACGACACGAAGACGCTGTATACCTGCGGCAATGTGGCGTTTAGAAGCGCCGACATGGGGCATAGCTGGGAGGCGATCTCGCCAGATTTAACACGCAACGACGCCGAGAAGCTGGCGGTCATCAGCGGCGGCCCCATCACCAGCGACACCAGCGGCGCGGAGATTTACGGCACGATTTTTACCTTTCGAGAGAGCATACATCAGGCGGGTGTGCTGATGGCAGGCAGCGATGATGGTCTGGTTCACCTCAGCGTGGACAACGGCAAAAGCTGGAAGAACGTGACGCCAAAGGCCTTGCCCGAATGGAGCTTTGTGCGCACGCTGGAGCCAAGCCCGCACGAGGAAGGCGTGTGGTATTTAGCTGCCACGCGCTACAAGCTGGATGATTTTGCGCCCTATATTTTTGTGACGCGCAACAACGGCAAGACATGGACGCAGATTACAAACGGTATTGATGCCAACGATTACGTGCGCGTGGTGCGGGCCGACCCGGGCTGCAAGGGCTTGTTGTTTGCAGGCACCGAGATGGGCTTGTACTTCTCAGCGAACGACGGCAAGCAGTGGCAGAAGTGGGCGGGGAATTTGCCGGTGACACCGATTTACGACTTGAAGGTGAAGGACGACGATTTGATTCTGGCAACGCACGGGCGCGGGTTTTGGGTGCTGGATGATTTGAGCGCGCTGCGCGAGTGGGTTGTGACAGAACCTAAGGCTCTTCCGAGAGCCTTAGGTTCTAGCCCGCGTTTGTTTTCGGTGGGGTTAACCTACCGCCTGTTGCCAGATTTGTTTGGGCAATACGAGGTGGGCGAGGGCAAGAGCTATGGTTTGGGCATTGGCACCGGCGCCATTACGGTTGCCAAGAAAAACGAGAATGGCTTTTTGGAGCGCAAGTATTTGGACGCAGGCGCAGGCCGAGACCGAGGCGCGATTGTGTATTACACGCTGCCGGAGAACATTGGCAATAGGCTATTGGCTAAGAACACCGAAAATTCGATAGCCAATAGCCTATTGCCAATGCGCTTGGATTTCTTAGACAGCAAAAATAATCTTGTCCGCGCCTTTCACCCCAAGCCCGCCGACTATGACACTTGGGATGACAAGAAGAAGACGCTAGACGATGGCCCGTGGCTGAGCGTGAAGCCTGGGGTGAACCGCCTGGTGTGGAACATGCGCCACGCCGGGGCCGAGCGCGTGGCGGGCAACAAAACGGCGGGGTCGGCGAATGAGGGGCCGTTGGTCTCGCCGGGGGTGTACACGGCGCGGCTGGTGGTGGGCGAGCGCGTGCCGACGACGGAGATCAAGATTGTGAACGACCCACGCGTGAAAACCTCGCTGAAGGATTTGCAGGCGCAAGAAAAGATGCTGTTGGCAATGCGCGACAAGATCAGCGAGGCGCACAAAGCCGTGAACAAGCTGCGCGAGTTGCGAGAGCAGGTGCAGAGTTGGAAGAAGCGAACGCAGGGCGCAATTGAATCGGCATGCGGCGACATTCTGAAGAAGCTGGACGCGATTGAAGATGCGCTGATTTTGCCCGGCGAGCAGAAGGACAACTACAACTTGATTCTGCGATCGCGCTTGAACGAGGTGGTGGCAACGCTGATGACAGTGGTGAACAGCGCCGATGCCAAGCCAACAAAGGCCACACAAGAATTGTTCGCAGAACACTCGGCGGAGATTGATGCCGAGATTGCGAAGCTGGATGCAGTGGTGAAGGTGGATGTGGCGGCGTTGAATGCGACGATTGCGGAGATGGGTGTGGCGGCGGTGGGGTGAAGCGAGAACCCCCGACCCCTAAAGGGGAGTCGTTGATCTACGCATTACGTTCCTCATTCCTGACGGTTAGAGAAACTTATACAGAATCTCGACGACTCCCCTTTAGGGGTCGGGGGTGCCTGCTACTACGGCCAGCTCACCGGCAGCGCCTCCGGCTGCTCGCAACTCGTCTTCAGCTTCACATGCTTGCCGGAGGCCGATGACTCGTGAAAGGCATGCATCAACTCCAATACGTGGTTGGCCATGGCCCCATTGGCGCGGAACTTGCGGGCACTGCGTTTGCGCAACGCGTAGGCCATATCGGCCACGCCCAGGCCACGGCTGTTGCCCGTCCAGCCATGCTCGATGGGCACTTCTTGGAACTCTTTCTCATCAGCGCGTTTTATTTTGATGGGGCCACCAAACGTATTTGGGTCGGGGCAAATCAACGAGGCCTTTGTGCCATACACGCTGAGGCTGGGCGAGTAACCCTCGCTCACATCCCAGGTCATGATGATGGTCGCTAGTGCGCCGTTCGCAAACTCAATGGTGCCTGCCACGTTGGTGGGCACGTTCACGTTAATCACAGTGCCGTTGAGCGGCTGGCTGGTAATCGTTCGCTGTGGATGCGTGATGCGTGCCAAGCCCGCCACGCGCGTGGCCGGGCCAAACAACGAGACGAACGCCGTCAGGTAATACGGCCCGATGTCGAACATGGGGCCGCCGCCGGGCTGGAAGAAGAAATCGGGGTTGGGGTGCCAGCTCTCCATGCCGCGCGAGAGCATGTGTGCCACGCCCATCACCGGCTGACCGATCTCGCCTGCATCAATTAATTTTCGGCAGGTCTGATAGCCTCCGCCCATGAACGTATCGGGCGCGCCGCCCACCAGCAGCTTCTTTTGCTTCGCCAGCTTTAATATCTCTTTGGCCTGGGCCTTGTCGTAGGCAAAAGGCTTCTCGGTGTAAACGCTCTTGCCTGCGTTCAGCGCCTTTAGTGCCACATCGCCATGCACCAGCGGCACGGTTAAATTGATGACGATCTCGATGGTGGGATCGGCCAGCAAGTCATCTACGGTAACCGCTTTGGTGCCGTACTTCTCGGCTTGTGCATTGGCGCGCACCATGTCAATATCGGCTATCGCAGCGATGGTTAAGATATCGAACTTCTGGGGCGCTTCGAGATAGATTGAGCTAATGTTGCCAGCACCGATGATGCCGACGCGAACGGGTTCTGGTTTGTTTGCCATAGATGGAAATGATAAACGTAAACTAAATTATGTTGACCGGAGAGAAAGTAACCCTGCGTGCCATGCAGCGCGAAGACTTGGCGCGGCTGTGCCAGTTCAACAACGATGTCGAGGTCGAGCTATCGGGCGGTGGCGATCCGCCCATCCCCCAAACCCTGGCCCGCCTGCAAGCCGAGTTCGATGCTGAGGTGAGCAAAGGTGGGCGCAATGGCACGAGTTGGGCCATCGAGGCTGATGGGTTATTCATCGGCCAGTGCGCGCTGTTTCAGTTTGATGAGGTGGCGCACATGTGTGGGCTGGGCATCACCATTGGCGACAGGTCGTATTGGGGCAAAGGCTATGGCCGCGATGCACTGCGGCTGCTGTTGGACTACGCCTTTCGGCTGCGCAACCTGCACCGCGTGTGGCTGAGTGTAAACGGCAACAACGAGCGGGCTATTCGGGCGTATCTGGCGTGTGGGTTTGTGGTTGAGGGCCGCCAACGGCAGCATGCGTGGAGCGATGGCGAGTACATTGATCTGGTGTTGATGGGGATTTTGCGCGAGGAGTGGAGCTTAAAAACAACATGACCACCTACTGCGACTTCGTCCGCACCCGCCCCGAAGGCGACGTGCACCGCCACTATCACGACCACGACTACGGCTTCCCGCTGCACGATGACAACGCGTTGTTCGAGCGGCTGGTGTTGGAGATCAATCAGGCGGGCCTCTCGTGGGAGACCATTCTGAAGAAGAAAGAAAATTTCCAGCGGGCGTATGGCGGGTTTGATGTGGATCGCGTGGCGGCGTATACCGAAGCCGACCGCGAACGCTTGCTGAGCGACGCGGGCATCATCCGCAACAAGCTGAAAGTGAATGCGGCGATAGAGAACGCACGTCGCATCGTGGTCTTGCGCCCGGAGTATGGCTCATTTAAGGGTTGGCTGGATGCCCACCACCCGCTGACGAAAGATGAATGGGTGAAGGCGTTCAAGAAAGTCTTTATTTTTGTGGGGGGAGAAATTTGCAACGAGATGCTGATGTCTACTGGTTATCTGCCTGGCGCGCATGCCGAGGGTTGCCCAATCTATGCCGAGATCGCCAAGCTAAACCCGCCGTGGATGCGACCAGGTCGTATAACCCCCGACCCCTAAAGGGGAGTCGTTGAGAAACGCTGAAAGCGCATCATCGACTCCCCTTTAGGGGTCGAGGGTTGTTTGCGTCGAATACCCCCCATGACTGTTGACGAATATCTAGCGCCCTTCTCGCCCCAAGTGCGAGCGATAGCCCAGGCATTGCGCCGACGTGTGAAGCAGGTTGTGCCAGATGTAGAAGAGCGGGTGTACTCAGGCTGGCATGTCATCGGCTATCACGTGCAGCAAGGCAAACGCTCGGCTTACATGGGCTATCTCAACGCCCATGAGCACTTCATGACGATTGGCTTTAAGTACGGCGCACACTTGCCCGACCCAGCTAATTTGCTGGAAGATGAAAACCTGAAGCTCGTGCGCTTTGTGACGATTCGACGCGTGGAAGATGCGGACAACCCTGCGCTCACAAGCCTCATCAAACAAGCCGCCGACATTGCGCTGTTGCCAAAGATGATGCGCGAGAGTTTGAGATTTTGAACACGAAGAAGCGAAGAACCGAAGAACCGAAGACTTTTATTTCTTCGTTCCTTCGCTTCTTCGTGTTCAATGAATTTTTAGCGTCGCATGCAGCCCCAGATGATCCGACGGATACAACGTGGGGTCGTGCGGGGCGTGCTGATTAAAGACGACGTGGCATTCTTCAACCGCCACGCGGTCGTTCACAAAAATATAGTCCAGTGTGCCGCGCCACGGCCCGCGTTTCTTCTGCATCGCTAAACCCGCCACCTTAAACACCGTCTCACGCCAGGGTTCGTGCCGCCATTGCAACGGCGTGGGGCACGTCCAGTCTGGCTCACGGCCATGCTTGCGCACGTAGGCGCTTTGGAACTGCGTCCAACCCAACGGTGCTTGCATCACTTGAATCGCTTGCGTCTTCGGCGTGCCATTAAAGTCGCCGCACACCACCACGCCGGCGGGGTTCACCTCAGCGTGCTTTTTTAGCCAGGTATGCAGCACGCGTATTTGCTGGCTGCGCTGATTGTGTTCGCCCGGATACCAAAAGAAGTGCCCGTTCACAAACAACACACGTTTCCCTTCAATTTGAACCTGCACAAATTGGGCCACGCGGTTTTGCCCCCCCAACGAGGTGCTGTGAAAATGATCCACTGGCAAACGGCTCAAGATCGCCAGCGCTTCTTCTTTGCTGTGCTTCTTGCCGTGCTTTGGGGTGAGGTGAACTGAATAGCCACCCAACTGCGCGGCAATCCACTCGCCGTTGTTCATGGGCAGCTTCACCTCTTGCAAGGCAATCAGATCGGGCTGCATGCGGCGCAGCTCGCTCACAATCATGTCCTTGCGTTCGTCCCAGCGCCGCAAGTCGTTCAGAATATTCAGCGTTACCACGCTGACGTGTTGTTTTGTCATGGGCCAAGTCGCTTCGCCATGAAAATATCTGGCTTGCCAAAACCGTTTGCATCCGGCGTAACACCTACGATGGCAAAGCCCAAGCGCTGATAAAACTCATACGGATGGTTGCCCAGGTTCTGGATGCGGGCGATATGCTCAAAGACATTGGGGTAAAGATCAACGCCACCCAAGCTGGTGCTGTTGTTTTCGTCATCCGTCCCCAAATACAGCGTGATGGCTCCGCGTTCGCGCACGCACTGCTCCAAATCTTGCACCAACGCCCGGCCAACGCCTTTGCGCTGCTGGCTGGGCTGCACCGCCAACGAATGCAGCTCCCACGCATTGCCGCCGTAGTGGCTGATCGCGCCAATCCAACCCAACACATGCTGCTCATCATCCAATGCCACTCGGATAATCTTGTCATTTCCAAACAGTCCCAACACTTCCTCGCGAGCGTCGTCCATCGTGGGCCAACTCATTTGTTGAAACGCATCAAACAACACGCGGGCCGTCTCTTCGATCAAAGCAACATCATTGGGATGAAGATCAACTATTTGCATGAACGCTATTCCTTTTTGGATTCCAGGCTTTAGCCGGTTACGAACAACGCTGTGACAAAACTCACAGGCGAGTCACTAACCGGCTAAAGCCTGGAATCCAGTGCTACCCCAACTGCCGTAGCGCCTGCACAATCTTCTCTTCCAAATCCAGTTGCTGGCCTTTGGGCAGCGCGGCCAATGCGCCCTGCGCCTCGGCAATGCTGTAGCCCAGCGAGGTGAGCGCATTCACCACCTCGGTGTCCACCGCGCTCAACGCCGATGTGCCGACCGGGGCCACATCCAACCCACCCAGCTTGCTCTTGAGCGTAAAAATCACTTTCTCCGCCGTCTTCTTGCCAATACCTGGCACGCTGGCAATCACATCCACCTGTTGGTTCACAATGGCGCTGCGCAATTGATCGGGCTGCAACTTGCTCAGCATGGCCAGCGCCGTCTTGGCCCCAATGCCCTGCACGCCCAGCAACGTTAAAAAGAATTCAACTTCTTCGTCGCTGGCAAAGCCGTATAAAGACAAGTCGTCTTCCTTCACAATCAAGTGCGTGTGCAAGTCTGCCACACGCCCCAAACCCAGCTTGTCTAACGCTGCCTGAGAGCAGCTCACCTTAAACCCCACACCGCCCACATCAATAATGGCAGTAGGGCCTTTTATGCTAAGCACGGTTCCGCGAAGTCTTGAAATCATTTTGGGGATTAGGGATTGGTGGTTAGTGAGTAGGGATTAGTGCGTGAGACAAATCAATCACTAATCCCTACTCACCAATCACCTTAAAAGAACTGGCAAATGTTTAATGCCCCGCAACACAAAGCCGCTGTATTCGGGCTGGTCAATTGTCACCTGAATATTGGGAAAGCGCCTGAGCAATACATGCAGCGCCACCTGCATCTCCAGGCGGGCCAGCGGCGCACCGATGCAGTAGTGAATGCCCAGGCCAAACGTTAAGTGCGGGTTGTCGGTGCGGGTCACATCCAGCGCATCGGCGTGTGCAAATTTGCGCGGGTCGCGGTTGCCGCTGGCGTAGATCAGGCCCAGCTCCATGCCGCGCTTAAAGGCGTGGCCTTTGTACTCAAAGTCCTCCAACACATAGCGCTCAAACATCGGCAGCGGCGTGTCGTAACGCAATAACTCGTCTACGGCTGTCTTAAACAGCGGGCTAGGCTGGGTGTTGGTGGATGGGTTGCGTTGCGCTTCGTCAATCAGCAATTGCTTCTGGGTCGGGTTGCGCTGCAAGGCCAGCATGCCTGCGGTGGTGCCGTTTACGGTAGCCTCGTGCCCGGCGTTGAGCAACAAAATGCAGTTTGCCACCAACTCATCCTCGGTCAGCATGTCGCCGTCCTGCTCGGCGTGCACCATTGCGCTGATGAGGTCTGCGCCGGGGTGACGCTTGCGCTCGCGGGCCAGCGCGCGAATGTAGTTGCTGAACTGCTGCGCCGCCAACTCGGCAGCCGCAATCTGCGCATCGCTCGGCGCCATCTCATACATCTTCACAATAGCTGCGCTCCACGGGCGCAAGTTGATGCGATCTTCCTCCGGCAC
>JAYTNY010000785.1:0-5971 GCA_043748055.1 Roseobacter sp. | reverse complement strand
GCTGTCCAATCCGCATCGTGCGCGGTGGCCCAGGCATGTGCGGCGGTGGCTATGCGGCTTCGGCGGGATGGGTCGCGCAGCAGAGTCACAATCTCATTTGCCAGTGCCGTTGCGTCACCCACCGGCACGCCCACAGCAAGATTGTTGGGTGCCCATTCGTCCAGAATGCCCACCTGCGTGCCAACCGTGGGCACACCCGCCGCAGCGGCTTCGCACACCGCTACGCACTGGCCTTCGTGTAACGAACTCAGCACGAATAAATCAGCTTGGCGCCAGAACGGGTGCACGGCCTCTTGCGTAAGAAAGCCGTGAAAGCGCACATGGGCCGCAATGCCCAACGCCTCGGCCAACCGTTGCAGCTCGCCGTTCAGCGTGTCCACACCGATGATGTCCAACGTGGTGTCGGGCAACTCGACCAGCACGTGTTGCAGGGCGCGCAGCAGGGTGGGCTGGTCTTTGATGCGGTTGAGGCTGGCGACATGCAACAACTTGAATGGGCCGTCTGCATTTGGCGCACGTACATCGAGAAAACAAGACTCATCTACGCCCAGCGGAACAACCGTGCTGGCAAAGCCCAACGCCTGTGCTTCTTGTTGCAAGACCTGCGAGATCGTGATGATGCAATTGCTGCGCTTCAAGGCAAAGTGAGTCATAAATTTGCCGAGCAGCGTAAGCCTGCCCCCATAGCGAATGTGCGGCAAGGCAATGAGTTCGCCACCGACGAGTGTTGTGAACAGTGGCACGTTGACTGCTCGGCTGGCACAGGCCGCTGTAAACGCGCTAGGTTGTCCACCCCAGCCATGCACGCCATCCCACTGGCCCAACTGCCGGAATGTGCGAATGAACTGGGGCATACACCGCGCCGCATGAATCAGCACCCCTCGGCGGCGCGGCCAGCCCAGGTTGTGAACCGTTGCACCCAGCAATGGGTAGGTGCAGGGCTGCGGGTATTGGTGCAAGGCGAACACATGCAGTTCGTGCCGGCGGGCCACGCGTTCAATTTGCCACAGCCACGCCGGGATGACGTTAACGGTGCCGCTGCGGTCTACGCCGCCGGGAAGGATGAAGGCCAGTTTCATGGTTGATCGAGCCAGTAAATTTCTATCGGCTGCTCCCAGTTGTCGTGCATCGTTTTTGTTAAGCGGGCGTTATGGCGGCGCATATATCGCCAGAACGTGTCCGACCGTTCACGCGCAGTTGGGGTGCTGCGATCCTGGAACATTTGAATGAGCGGTTGATCCAGGATGACGACATCGGGTGCTATTTCCTCCAGGGCCGCATCAAACGAGATCGGGTTCTGGCTGATGCTGCTCATGCTGCGATAGAGCGGCAACACAAAATTTCTGAAGTCGTTGGCCATCAGCCCGGGCCAGTGGTTGGGCCTAGCCAGAACGCGTGCCTGCATGGGCACCGCCTGGCGCAGCTCACGCAAATATCGCACCGGCGATTCGTGTTGCTGCGCCACGCGTTGCATATACACGATGCCCGATGCGCCAGATGCGCACAACGTTGCCATGCAAAAAGCAGTGGCCACACGAATGACTTTGTGGCGATGCGCCAGCGCATCCGCCAGAAAAACCGCCACAATCAAAATCAACAAGCTGGCCGGGGTGGGCAAATATTGGTAGGTCTTGGGTTGCAGCAATGCCGCAAACTGCAATGGCACCAGCAACGCCAGCGCCGCCAGCCACACCGCAGAACGCCGCCGCAACCCAATGGCCTGCCGCACCTGGTGCAGCCACGCCAGCGGCACCAGCACCAACAATGAATACACCCCAGGCCGCAACCAGGCCGCGCCATTGCTCAGACCATACAAGTAACGTCTGTGCTCCAACAGCAGGTTGTTTATATAGAACTGCGGGTTGAACACATCGAACCGGGTGGCGTTGACACGCGCCTGGGCCAGGGCATCGCTCAGATGGCTTAGCACAAAGATGGCCCACGGCAACAACAGCAACGCCGCCATGCCTACGAGGCGCAGGCCCATGGCGAAACTATGGCGACGGGGGGTGCGATCCAACATCAACGCAACCCAAAACGCAGGGAGCCAGAAAAAGCCATACACATGCGAAAGCCCCGCCAGGCCAATACAGCCGCCGCACGCCCAATCAAACACAGCCCACCGGGTGCGCCGCGCCCGCACAAAACACAGCAGGGCGCACAGCCCCCACATCGCCGCCAGAACATCGTAGCGGGCCATGCGGCTCAGGTCTACAAACGGCACGCCGCTGGGCAGATTGATGTGGCCGCCTGCGGGCATCCATTGCCAGAAAATGAGCAAGGCTGCCGCAACCGGCCCGGCCCCGCGCCGCCCCAATTGCTGCGCCAAGCAAAAGACCAACGCCACACATAGCGTGCCCGCGCACACCGGCACAAACCGAAGTTGAAACAGGCCCACGCCAATCAGTTGCGAGAACGCACCTTGCAGCACCGGAAACAGCGGCATGAATTGCAGGGAGTGCTGATCCATGTTCTGAAAGCCCTTGAGCAGATCAGAACCAAACACACCCTGCTTAAACAGCTTGTAGCCCGGGGCCAGAATCCAGGGTTCGTCTTCAAAGATGGGCGGCGCGTGGTCTAACTGGTAGATGCTGAGGGTGAAGAAGATGAACACCGCGAGCAGCCCAAGCCAACGTTGATGATTTTTAGCGGCCATGCCCACCTCGGTGTTGTTGGCGTGCCGAGACCGCCTGAGCATAAAGCTGCAACGACCGCTGCGAAAGAACGGGCAGGCTGAGATGTTCTTGAAAATGACTCAAGATATCTGTGCGCTGGCGCACATGAAGTTCATCTCGTATGGCATCCCCCAGCGCATGCGCGAACGCGTTCGCATCCCCTACCTTCCACAATCTACCCAATCGCCCGTCATCGGTCATGCTGCGAAACGCCTCGGTGTCGGTGACGATGGGGGCGGCCCCACAACCCATCGCCTCCAACAAGGCGATGATGCCGCCGTAGCGCGTGCTGCCGCTGACGAAGTAATCGGCGCTTTGGTCATACGCATCCAGATCGGCACGGGCAACCTCGCCCAGCAACACCACCGAACGCTGCAAAACTGCGCTGCGTGCAATACGCTCGCGCACGCTTTCCAGCAAGGGGTCGTTGCAACCGTGTCCCATGTAAAGCTTTATCTCAGGCATCGTCGAGGCAACTTGCTCAAAGCCACTTAACACTGTCAGCGGGTCTTTAGCTGGCACCAAGCGGGCCATCCACAGCAAGGCTGGGTCGCCCGTCATGTGGGTGATGGCGCGCGCAGCGGCCTTGTCTGCGGGCTGGATAAGGCGCGAAGTTTCCTGAAGGATATGCGTGGGCTGCGTGGATACGATGCGGGCGCGTTGCCATGCCACCGCCATGCCTGCGGTGGGGAACAAAAAAGCATCAACCCCCCGAAAGCACAGGCGCTGCAAAACACGCTTGACCGGGTGGCCGGGCAACTCCGAGTGTTGTTGCAGCACCAGGGCCGTGTGCGCGGGCAGGCTGCGCCGCAAGGCCGCTGCTTGCAGCGGGAAGACCAGCCCATGCGCATGCACCACATCGGGTTGCAGTTGGCCCACAGCGCGGTGCAACGTGGATGGCCTATGCGCCAGCCGCAGCTCGTTGGGCAATCCATCGGCCCAGAAGTGATAAGCCACGCCGTTGTGGGTAAAGTCTTGCGCCGTATGAAAACGCTGGAAGACATGCACCGCGCCGGCCCCGGCTTGGTGCAGACCTTCGGCTTGCCATTGCAGCGGCGCAAACCGCGTCAACAACTGCATGGCGGTTGGCAGCGCGAGGTAATCGTAGTTGAGCAAGGCGATGCGCATAAGCCGTCAGCGCCTCCACACGCCGTAGCAAGGCTGGGGCGCTGAGGGCTGCACCAGCGATTTTGCCCAGGCACGCCACATGGCCCAATAAGGCTTCATCACCAACCCGGCGGATTGAAAACGCGCCTTGTCGTTTGAATCCAGATAGCCACGCGTGGGGCGCAGGAACAAGCTCAGCCCGTGGCGTTGTTGAAACGCGCTGACCCGCTGCTGGGTCTGTGCCATGTGTCTGGATGGGTCTTTGAAAATGCTCATGCCTGTTACAACGAGCAGGCCGCCTTTGGCGACGCGGGCCTGGGCGGCCTGCACTTGCTGCTGCGGGGCTGGCGCAAATTGCACACAACGGTTCAAGATCACTGCATCGAACTCGTCTCGAATCACATCGAGATCGCACTCATCCATTTGCACGGCTTGCCACACTGGGTTGGGGTAAAACTTTCGTGCGCCCAGGCCATCCTGCTCGTCGGCAAAGTAAGAGGCGGCGATAACGGCATGCCCGCGTGCCGCAAGTTGCTGGCTGAGCCAGCCGTTCCACGCGCCCACATCCAACACACGCATGGTTTTGTTTTGGGGCAACAGGCGCAGGATCAGACGCAGGTCGGTTTGGCGGGCGCGCCACTCCGGGTCGTTGCGCACGGCATCGCCAAATGGCAAGTGCGCATACGCGGTTGTGGGCAGCACGGGGTAGCGCTGGGCGGCACGGTCGGCCCGAAATGCCGTTGCAAACGCACTCAACTGCGCTGCAAACTGAGGCGTGAGCAGGGATAGGATGCCGTGGTTGCGCTCGAAGCGGTGGCCGTGTGCGCAGGTCAGCGTTGCACTATCAATGGGTTCTCGGCAGATGGGGCAGGCAAGCGCGGGCATGGGTGCAAGCAGTTTAGCTTTTTAATAGACCTCTTGCAAAAGTAGGGGCGTAGCATGCTACGCCCCTACGAACGCCGCGTGCGAATGGACTTTTGCAAGAGGTCTAATGTTTGGGGACATACCGACCAAAGTGAGAGATGCTCCGAGCGAGTCCGTCAGGACTTCGCTAGGCCTAGACCCCGAATTCATTCGGGGGCGATGCCCGGTATGCCGTAACTCGCTTGTTTCGTGTGGTCGGCGCACCCAAATAAATTCGGGTGCTGAGCTTAGCAAAGTCCTTCGGACTATTTTGCGCAAGCTCATTTTGAAAATTGCTAAAGTTAGAAAAGTTAACCGGCTCGTTCTCGCTATAGTTGAGGCATGAACAAACACGACCTAGGCCAATTGCCAAAGTTGCCGAAATTACCGCATTGGGATGTCTCGAACGTGTATCCGAGTCTCGATTCGATTGAATTGCAACGAGCGACGAAAGCGTGTGCGAAACAAATTTCTGCGCTCGAAAAGGTTCTCGATCAGTATGCCATCAACAAGAGCAGCAAGACGAAGCAAAGCCCGATGGCCTTGCGCAAAACGCTGGCCGAGTATTTGGAGCGCATGAACGCGCTGATGACGCTGTATGTGACTGCGGTGACGTATCTGCGAACGTTTGTTACGACCGATTCGTTTAACGCCACGGCGCGGCGCATGACCAGCGAGCTTGAGCCGCTGGGTGTGCGGATCACGAACATCGAGACGCGGTTTTGTGAATGGGCGGGTGGTTTGGGTGATGCGCTGGAGGCCATGCTGAAGCAGGGCAAACAAGATGTAGTTCAGGAACACACTTTTTATTTGCGCGAGGCCGCCGCGCATGCCAAACACTTGATGAGCAAGGCCGAGGAAAGCCTGGCTGCCGAGCTGAGCCTGAGCGGCGTAAACGCGTGGAGCAAATTGCAAGGCACGTTGGTCTCTCAGCTTGCCGTTGAATTTGAACACGACGGGCAGCGAGACAAGATTTCGATGCCCGCGCTCATCAACATCCAGCAGCACGACCCCGACCTAGAGGTGCGCCGCAACGCCTATGAACTTGAGCTGGCAACGTGGGACACGGTGAAAGAACCACTGGCTGCGGCGATGAACGGCGTGAAGGGCACGGTGAACACACTGAGCCGCAGACGCGGCTACAAAAGCCCGCTGCATGCCGCGACGCTGGCGAAGCGGTTTGGCATTAAGGGTTTGGCAAACAATAAGTTGTTCGTTTGTGGCACGCGAATTCGATTTTGGCCTTGTTTTTCGACGTTTCCGAGTAGGCCCGCTTTAGAAACGAA
>JAYTNY010000784.1:0-7595 GCA_043748055.1 Roseobacter sp. | reverse complement strand
GGCGCATTGACCACAACGGACTTTCGCTTTAAGGCGCGCCCGTGGGAGCTAGACAGCCATCAATCTGTTTGCACGCATTGCGCGGTGGGCTGCAACATTACGCTAAACACGCGGCTGGACACCAAGAATGGCGGCACTGAGATTAAGCGGGTGATGCCGCGCCAGAATGAGAGTGTGAACGAGATTTGGATGTGCGACAAAGGTCGCTTTGTGCATCACTTTACGCGGGCGCAAGACCGGCTGAAGCAACCGATGATTCGGCGTGACGGCAAATTGCAAGAGGCGACTTGGGAGCAGGCTATTCAGTTGATCAGCTCCAAGTTGCAGGGTGCGAGTTCGGTCGCAGGTGTCATTGGCGACCGGATTGCGAACGAAGATGCGTTCTTGTTTGGCAAGCTGATGAAGGCTGCAAAGGGCAGCGTCAGCCTCTCGCCGAAGATCGCGGCGGCGTATGCGGATGTGGTTCGTGCCTATGGCGTGGGCGCGGGCACGGACTTCAAGCAGTTGGGCAAAGGCGATGTCATCGTTGTGGTGAATGCCGATGTGGAGGAGAGCGCACCGGTGTGGTTCTTGCGCCTCAAGGCCGCGATTACGGATCGCGGGGCGACGCTGATTGTGGCCCACTCCCGCCCCACCAAGATGCATCGCTACGCACGCAAGATTGCGAAGTATGACGCGGGCATGGCCGCGAAATGGGCGAGCGCCGAATTACGAATTACGAATTACGACTCACTAAAAGATGCACGTAACTTGCTCTTTGTGTTTGGCGACGAGCAGCTTTCGGGCGATGGTGCGCGCGCGCTAGCGCAGCACTTGGCGAATCTGTTGATCGAGACCGGTCACGCGGGCAAAGCCAACAGCGGCTTGCTGCCCATGTATGCGCACGCGAATACGCAGGGCGTTTATGACAGTTTGAGTTTGGGTTGGGAGTTGGTTAAACAGGCTCAAACTCAAACTCCAACTGACGTTGCTTGGCTGGTGGGCGTGGGCGATGCTGTCGATGCACCTAAAGCCGGTTTCACCATCGTACAAGATTTGTTCCTCACCGATTTGGCGAAGGACGCCGATGTGGTATTGCCTGCGCTGAGCTTTGCCGAGCGCGAGGGCACATTTACGAGCGGGGATCGGCGCATCCAGCGGTTCTACCGCACGTTGCCGCCGCTGGGCAATGCTAAGCCAGATTGGTGGGTGTTTCAAGAAGTGGCAAAGTTGCTGAATGCGAACTGGAACTTCTGGAGTGCCCAGCAGATTTTTGAGGCAATTGCGGCGGAGGTTCCGGCATATGCGGGAGTCAGCTATGCGGCCATCAGCCAAAGCGAAGCGCAATGGCCGCCGATGGGCCGCGAAGATTTGTACTACGGCGGCACGGTGTATGACAACGCGGGCGGTATAGGCGTGCGCTACGCCGCCGACGCTGAACGCGCAGGCTTTGCCGCACAAGTGGTGAACGTAACCGCGCCGGAGCCGACGCTGGAAGCCTTAAATCGCAAGGCGCGCATGTTGTATCAAGCTGGCGAACTGATTAAGCGCAGCTCGGTGATTCAAAGCCATGTGATTGGTGTGAATGAAATTATGGAGATGTCGCTGGCAGCCAAATAGCTGTCAGCGATCAGCTTTAAGCCGGAACCGGTGAGAAGCTGATCGCTGAACGCTGATAGCTGATAGCTTTTTTATGCCCCCACTACTCGAAGCAATCCTCAAAGTTCTCGTCCTCGTCTTTGTGGCGTTGACAGGCTTTGCCTATTTGACCCTTTGGGAACGCAAGTTGCTGGCGCGCTTGCAAGCGCGCGTTGGCCCCAACCGCGCTGGCCCGGCAGGCTTGTTGCAGCCGTTGGCCGATGGTTTGAAGCTCATCATGAAAGAGAGCATCTTGCCAGCCGGTGTGGACAAGGTGGCTTATTTTCTTGCGCCGATTATTACGGTGATTCCGGCGATTATTGCGTTCGCCGTCATTCCGTTTGGCAAGGGCGATACGTTTCAGCTTGCCAGCAAGATCAACGTGGGCGTGTTGTATATCTTGGGCGTGCTGAGCATTGCGGTGTATGGCATTACGCTGGCGGGCTGGAGTAGCAATAACAAGTACGCCTCGTTGGGCAGCTTGCGGGCTACGGCGCAGATGATCTCGTATGAACTGCCGCTGGGGCTGTGCATGGTGGCGGTTGTGTTGATGGCGGGCAGCGCCAGCCTGGCAGACATTGTGGAAGCGCAGCGCCAGTATGGTGAGATTGGCGGCTGGTATGTGTTTCGGCAGCCGGTGGCGGCGTTTATCTTTGGCATCTGTGTTTTTGCTGAGACCATGCGCGCGCCGTTTGACCTGGTGGAAGCCGAGCAAGAACTGACCGCTGGTTTTATGACCGAATACAGCGGCATGAAGTTTGCATTGTTTTACATGGCCGAGTACATCAAGATGATTGTGGTGAGTGCCTTGTTCACCACGTTCTTCCTCGGCGGCTGGAGCGGCCCCGGTGTTGAGACGTTGCCGATTTTGTCGCTGGGTTACTTCTTCCTCAAGGTGTTCTTGTGCCTGTGCATTTTCATCTGGGTGCGTGCCTCGCTACCCAGATTTCGATATGATCGCTTGATGGGCTTTGGGTGGAAGACCCTGCTGCCCATCTCGCTGGCAAATGTTGTCCTCACCGCGTTGCTCATTGTGGTGGGGATTCCGGGATACAAGTAAAGCGATCAGCTTTCAGCGATCAGCAATCAGCTTTTGGCTGGCGGCTCAAGCTGAAAGCTGACTGCTGAAAGCTGATTGCTATGAGTTTGAAAGACCGAATCAAAGACCTGGCCCGCATTCCGGCTGGCATGTGGGAAGTGGCGAAGACACTGGGCGAAAAGCCGGTGACGGTGCAGTACCCCGAACAGCAGAAGCCGATGAGCGCTCGCTTTCGCGGGCGGCACAACCTGAAGCGGTATGAGGATACCGGCCTAGAGCGCTGCATCGGTTGCGCCCTGTGCGCAGCGGCCTGCCCGGCAGATGCCATCTATGTAGAGGCTGCCGAGAACACTAACGAGGTGCGCTTCTCGCCCGGTGAGCGATACGCCAGCACGTACGAGATCAACATGCTGCGCTGCATTTTTTGCGGCTACTGCGAGGATGCCTGTCCAACGAATGCGATTGTGCTGGAGCCAATTGAATTCCCAACCGGCTACACCCGCGAGAGCATGATCTACAAAAAAGACATGCTGCTGGTTGCGCCGCCCAGCGGCCTGCCCGGCACACCACAACAAGTGGAACCCGGCAAGTTTGACCGTGCCATTTTGCCATTCCCACCTGTAGACACGAGTGAATAGTGAATGGTGATTGGTGAATAGGGATTGAGGGTGACTCAATCCCTATTCACCAATCCCTAATCACCTAACTATGGAGACCTTAATTTTTGTCCTGATGGCCGCAGTCAGCATTGCTGCGGCGCTGGGGTTGTTGATGAGCAAGAACGCGGTGTATGCGGCGCTCTTCCTCGTTTTGAACTTTGGCACGGTGGCGGTGTTTTACCTGCTGCTGAATGCGCCGTTTCTGGCGGTGGTGCAATTGAGCGTGTATGCCGGGGCTATCATGGTGCTGTTCTTGTTCGTCATCATGTTGCTGGGCGCAGAGCGGTTGCAAACCGAAGACACGCACGGCAGCCAATGGCAACGCCCGCTGGCGGCTGGCCTGGGCATTACGCTGGTCGTGCTGTCGGCTATTGTGATGTTGGGCGGCACCGCGCCAGTGCAGGCGGCTGGCCCGTTAGTGGATAGCAGCCCACTCGCCATTGGTCAGCAACTCTTTGGCGCCTATCTATTCCCGTTTGAAGTCGTCTCGATCTTGCTGCTGGTAGCAATGATTGGGGCGGTGGTGCTGACTAGAGACAAGTAAAGGAAGTTGGAGTTTGAGTTGGGAGTTTGTAGCCAACTCAAACTCCAACTCCCAACTCAAACTCCAACTGTTATGGACTCAACCGCATTTGTCCTCCTCTCCGCCATTCTGTTTGCTATCGGTGTTATCGGCGTGGTGACGCGCAAGAACGCGATCCTTATTTTCATGTCTGTTGAGTTAATGCTCAACGCCGCGAACCTGGCTTTTGTCGCGTTCGCGCATCGCTGGGGCCAACTCGATGGGCAACTGTTTGTGTTCTTCGTCATGACCGTCGCCGCTGCCGAGGTCGCCGTTGGCCTAGCGCTCATTGTGACCATATTCAGAACCAAACGCAGTACTGATGTGGATGATTTAAGTCAGTTGAAAGGTTAAGAAAGTTTGTAAAGTTGTAACGTTCTTAAAGTTATGAGTGTCAATAACCTTAGAAACGTTAAAAACTTTATCAACCCCACAGACATGCAAATTTTCGTTCTTTCACCAATCCTATTTCCCCTGCTGGGCATGCTCATCAACGCGCTGCGCGGCAAGCAGTTGGGCGAGCGCAACGTCGGCATCATTGCCACCAGCATGGCGGGCGCGTCCTTCTTCATGTCGTTGCTGCTGTTCTTTATGATGGAGCGTGCGTCGGAGCATCATCTACTTGTAGAGATCGGCCCGTGGATGAACGTCGGTTCGTTGCATGTGCCGTGGGGGTTTCAAATTGATGGCTTGAGCGGCTTATGGATGCTCATCATCACCGGCGTCGGCACGCTCATCCACCTGTTCTCCATCGGCTACATGCACGGTGATGAGCGCTTTCCGCGCTTCTTCGTCTACCTCAATCTCTTTCTCGCTTCCATGCTCGTGCTGGTCATGGGCAACAACTACCTGCTCATGTTTATGGGCTGGGAGTTGGTTGGTGCGTGCAGCTATTTCTTGATTGGCTTCTGGTACAAAAATATCAAGAACCCCGAAGCGGCCCGCAAGGCCTTTGTGGCAAACCGCATCGGCGATGTGGCGTTTGTGATTGGGCTGATGCTGATTTTCGTCACCACTGGCTCACTCACATTCGAGAGCGTCTTCAAGTTTGCCGAGGAGAACACCGCTGTGATGGCGGGTGTGGCAGGCATCACCACGCTGTGCTTGTTCTTGGGCGCAACCGGCAAGAGCGCGCAAGTGCCGCTCTACGTTTGGCTGCCAGATGCGATGGCTGGCCCTACGCCCGTCTCGGCGCTCATCCACGCCGCCACTATGGTGACAGCGGGCCTCTACATGATGGCACGCAGCCATGTGTTGTTTGAGCTGGCTCCTGACACACAAAATTTTGTTGCCATCATCGGCGCGGTCACGGCCTTGCTGGCAGGGTTGATTGCGTTGACGCAAAACGATATTAAGAAAGTTCTGGCGTATTCCACAATCAGCCAGTTGGGCTTTATGGTGGCCGCAGCGGGCATGGGCGCATATGTCGCCAGCGTGTTCCACGTCTTCACCCACGCCTTCTTCAAGGCGCTGTTGTTTCTGGCGGCTGGCTCGATCATTCACGGCATGGAGCATCATGCCCACGCCACCGGCCATCATGGGGCCGACCCGCAAGACATGCGCAACATGGGCGGCTTGCGAAACAAGATGCCAATTACGTTTTGGACATTTTTGATCGGCGGGCTGGCGCTGGCTGGCGTGCCACCGCTGGCAGGCTTCTGGAGCAAAGACGAGATTATGGTGGCGGCGGCCAACAAGAACGTCATCGTGTTTGTGCTGCTGACGATCACGGCGGTGCTGACTGCGTTCTACACCGGTCGCCAACTCGTCATGGTGTTCTTTGGCAAGCCACGCACAAGCGATGCCGAACACGCCGCTGAAAGCGCACCAACGATGACTGTGCCACTGATGGCGCTGGCTGTGTTCGCGGTCATCGCGGGCTTCTTTAACTTGCCAGTGAATGGTGGAGGCGGGTTGCACCATTTGCTAGAGAGCGTCATCAAAGAAGAGGCTCTGGGTTTCAACGTGATTTTGGCACTGCTGTTCACAGTGCTGGCGGTGGGTGCGTTGTGGCTGGCCAAAACCATCTATGCCAATGCCTACGAGAAAGCCGATTCGCCCGATCCGCTGACAAAGTTGGGCAGCTTCTACAACTGGTCACTGAAAAAATTCAAGGTGGACGAGGCCTACCAGCTCATCTTCATCAAACCGTTCTATGCCTTTAGCAGCCTGTTCGCGCAGGTGTTTGATCTGGGTGGGATTGATGCGACCGTGAATGGCATCGGCAACTTGGTGCGCAGGGCCAGCGATAAATTACGGGGCGTGCAAACGGGCTTTGTCCGCAGCTATGGCCTGGTCATGCTGGCGGGTGTCATTGTCATCGTGGCATATTTTGTGGGCAATGTGGGCAATGTGAAGTAAGAGGTTATTGGTTAATCGTTATTGGCGCAAGTCACCAATAACCAATAACCAATAACCAATAACCCAAATGATCGTCCAATCTCAAACCATCCATTTCGGTTCTGGCCCCACTGGGCCACAAGGCCACTTTGTGCGGCCCGATGACGACACCGTTTGCCCTGGCATTGTGCTGATTCAAGAGTGGTGGGGCGTGGAGCCGCACATCCGCGAGTTGGCGCAGCGATTGGC
Organism: Roseobacter sp.; assembly: GCA_043748055.1. Classification (GTDB taxonomy): domain Bacteria; phylum Chloroflexota; class Anaerolineae; order J036; family Brachytrichaceae; genus JANMVQ01. The sequence goes on along the minus strand of JAYTNY010000784.1, from coordinate 1,129 downwards.
GGCAGAGGGCTTTGCAGTCATGGTGCCCGATCTGTATCACGGCCAAATCGCCACCGAGCCGGATGACGCGATGAAGCTGGTGATGACCGTGCGCACTAATATCGAGCGCGTGTTGGGCGAAGTGACGCAAGCCGCTGATTATTTGCGCGCTGCCAAAGGCACGGGCCCAAAGCTGGGCATGATGGGCTTTTGCATGGGCGGCTTTGTAACTTACAAGATGGCTGAGCATTACCCGCACCTCGATGCCATCTCGCCGTGGTACGGCGGTGGCTACGACCCCACGCCCGACGATGTGGCGAAGATCACTGCGCCCGTGCTGGCGATTTATGGCGAGACAGATGGCGGTATACCGATCAAGCAAATAAAGAAAATTGAAACGCTGTTTGGTGAAGCGGGTAAGAAAGGTGACTTTCGAATCTACCCAAACGCAGGCCATGCGTTTAATAATCCCGACCACGGCATGTATGTGGAGGACGCGGCCAAAGATGCGTGGGGTAGGGCAGTGGCGTTTTTCAAGGAGCATCTGGCGTGATCGAATTACTGCGCTTTCAGTTTGATTACAACTACTGGCGCAACCAGAAGATTCTGAGCAAGGCTGCGCAAATTCAGCCCTGGCAATTTGATGCGCCGACGACGTACCCCTGGGTGAGCCTGCGCGGCACGTTGGTGCACACGCTGGGCGCAGAATTGCTATGGTTCCAACGCCTGCACGATGGCGCCACGCCAAAGGCATTGTTGCCCAAAGACGAATTTCCTGATTTGCAAAGCATCATCGCCCGCTGGGGCGCTATCGAAACCAACTGGCGCAACTGGCTGAGTGAGTTGGATGACGCGGCGCTGACGCAACACAAATCGTACTCGCTGCTGAACGGCACACCCGCAAACGATTTGCTGTGGGCTTGTCTACTACATGTTGTCAACCACGGCACGCAGCACTGCGCCGAAATGGCCCAAATGCTGACTGACTATGGCCAATCCCCAGGCAACATAGACCTGCTGTATTACTTGCGAGAGAAAAGACAGTGAATGGGGATTAGGGGATTGGTGATTGCGCAAATCACCAATCCCCTAATCCCCATTCACCAACCCTTAACTGATGCTAACCCTCATAACTTTCTTACCCGTCCTC
>JAYTNY010000783.1:0-10592 GCA_043748055.1 Roseobacter sp. | reverse complement strand
AGACTATTTATCAACTGAAGCATGACTTGCTCGACGATTACATGTGCAAATTCTTGCGTGAGCCTGCTATCAAGATGGCATTCGCGTAAGTCCTAAGCTCATAACCAACAACCAAATAACTTCTCATGACAACCATCCGCGATGTGGCCCGCCGTGCTGGTGTTGCACCCAGCACTGTTTCCTATGCGCTTAGTGGCAAACGCACCATCTCCGTAAAGGCGCGGGGGCGCATTGCCAAAGCGATTGACGAGTTGAACTTTTCCCCCAGCGAATTGGGCCGACGGCTGGCCCATAGCCGCAGCAACACCATCGGCTTGGTCTTCCCCGTCTCTGAGGCAGAGTTAGCCTGGGAGACATTGGATTTTGTGCCTACGGCCGCTGCTGCACTCAACAAACAAGGCTATGGCCTCAGCGTCTTCACTGGCCCTATGACGCCAGAGCAAATCTTAAAGTTGTATCGAGAGAACCATGTCGATGGCCTCATCCTCATGCAAATTTGCCATCAAGATGCGCGTGTGGAGATTTTGCGCGGCACCGGCTATCCGCTGGTGTTGATTGGCCGTTGTGCCAACCCGCAAGGCCTCAGCCTAGTGGATTTTGATCCCGAGCAAGCCATCTGCACCCTCTTCGAGCACCTGGTGCAATTGGGCCACCGCCACATCGGCTATCTCGATCTGCCACAGCAAAAACGCAAAGAGAAGCTGGGCTTTGCGCGCTTCGTGCAACGCGGCTTTGTGCGCGCGCAGAAAAATTTTGATGTAGTAACGCTGAAAGAAGAAATTGATGGCTCCATCGAATCTGGCTTTCGCGCCACGGCGAACTTGTTAAAGCGCGAGCCGCGCATAAGCGCTTTTGTGACGTTGCATGGCAGCACGCACACCGGCGTTTTGCGCGCGCTACGGCAACAGGATCGTCGTATCCCACAAGATTGCTCCGTCATTGGCATCAGCCGCCTAAGCTGGTCGCAGTGGTCGCACCCTCAGCTTACCTCCACCGATATTCCCCTCATCGAAATGGTGCGCACCGGGGCCGAGATGTTGTTGCAGCAAATTGCGGGTACGGCCATACCCCGGCAGGTCATCTTCCCTGCGCAACTCATCCTCCGCGAAAGCACCGCGCAAAAATCGTAGAGACTTGTCTACTCGTCGTTGGGTCGTCGGAGACTTTTTAGCGCAACCTCTCCACTACAATCCCGCGCGAGATGGCCCCACCGCAAGCGCAATCACCTGTAACACCCGCAACAAAACCACCCACCGAGAGCGCTGTGGTGCAACGCCGCATTGCCAAAGCGGCCACGCTCACGGCGGTGGGCAACATCAGCAGTCGCATCGTGGGTTTGGTGGCGGTGGCGGTGCGCACGTATTTCTTTGGCAACAGCCAGGCCGCTAGTGCGTTCGAGCTAGCCTCCAACATTCCCACCATATTTAACGATCTGCTAACGGGGGGCATGCTTAGCTCCGCATTGGTGCCCACGTTCAGCCGCTACACCGACGACAAGCTGCACGAGCTGGGCAAGTTAATCGGTGCGCTCATCACGCTCGCCAGCCTGGTTCTCAGCGTCGTCGTCGCGTTGCTGCTGCTGTTCGAGCAACCGCTGGCCGCCGCCATCACCTTTGGTCGCAACCAAGATATGGGCTTGCTGTCGTCGCTGCTGCGCGTCAGCATTCCGGCCATCTTGTTTATGAACCTCAGCGGCATCTTCACCGCCGCGCTCTTTGCGCGCCACAAATTTAATTACACGGCGTTTACGGCTACAGCGTTTAACGTGATGATGATTCTGTGCACCGTGCTGTTCGCCAATGAGCTGGGCGCAACCGCGTTGGGTGTGGGTTTGTTAGTGGGCAGCTTTGTGCAGATGGCGATGCAGTTGCCCGGCTTGCGCGGCATTCCCATCAAACTCAACGTGCAATGGCGGCATCCTGGCATCACCCAGATTGCAAAATTGTTTTTGCCCGTTGCCGGTGGGTTGGTGCTGGCCCAAATTGCGGCCCAACTCAGCTTTACCGCCGCCAATGTCATTAGCCCCGAAGGCCCGGCCACCATGCGTTACGCTGCGCAAGTCATTCAGTTTCCCATCGGCATGGTGGTTGTGGCGGTGTCATCGGCCATTCTGCCCACGCTGGCTGCGCAGGCCAATCAGGCTTCGTTAGATGCGTTTAAGGGCACGCTGGCGCAAGCTCTGCGGCTGGTTGCGTTTCTCATTTTGCCGTCGGCGGTGGGCTTGTGGGTGTTGGGTCGGCCCATCATTGGCCTGCTGTTCGAGCGTGGTGCCTTCACGCCCGAAAGCACCGCCTACACCGTCATCGCCTTGCAGGCCGCGCTGTTTGGCCTGGTGTTCGAGGCGATAGACAAGCCGCTGATTTTCTCGTTTTATGCCCTGCGCGACACGCGCACACCCACGCTGATTGGGTTGGTAGCCACGGTATTGTATTTATTGGTGTTGGGTGTGTTGAGTTTGTTGTGGCGCAGCGGCCTGCGCGAGTTCACGCTGTTCGATCTTATTCTTGCCAACTCGTTCAAGACCGGCATCGATGCATTGCTGATGGGCATTTTCTTGATGCGCAAAATAGGCGGCATGCAGGATTTTCAGGTGTTACCGCTGCTGGCACGAACAGGGCTGGCCTCGCTGCTCATGGGCATGGCAGTTTGGTTGGTGGCGATGGGGCTGATGGCACGGGTAGGCGCGCAGGGTTTCATCGCTCATGCGGTGGTCTCGCTGGCCTGCGCGGTGGTGGGTGTGGGGGTGTATGTGGGTTGCGCGCGGCTGCTGGGCATGCCAGAGTTGGGCGTGCTGCGGAATATGGTGCGTCGGTGAGGGCAGCGGAACGCAAGTTATGAGCTACACACACCGCGCCCGTCGCGTTGGCCTCATCAAGTTCATCATCGCCTTCATCTTCGGCGTTGTGGTGTTGCTCAACCTCCGGCACCCCGCCACCATTCTGGTCACTGTGCTCGATTTACTCCTTGTGCCCGTCTTCGTGTGGCTGGCTCCGCGTAAGCCACACTGGGCAGCGTATGGCATGGTCATCTCTACGGCCTTGCTGCTCACGCCGCGCCAGTTTGCGCAAGGCTATGTCAATGGGATTAATTGGCCTATCTATATCTTGGTGCCGCTCATCGGCGGCTACATTCTGCGCACGCGGCGGGCTTTGCTCATCAGCACCTGCATCACCTGCGCCATTGCCTTGCCGATGATGTTGCTGGCCGCGCTGACGCTGCCGCCCAAAATTACGCAGGCCGAGGTCATCACCCTCATTGTGTTTATCACGGGCTTGTTGGTTGGCGGCGCATTGGTGGTGGGCGATTTGCTGCGCGAGTAGGCGCAATCGCTGTAATTCGGCTTGGCGCAATTGCCCTTTCAAAACTACACTCCCACTAAGCTTCCAACTTGCAACCTTCCCAACTTACAAACCCTCAAACCTACAAACCTTCCAACTCTTATGAGACCCAACACACTCAAAACCCTCTGGCAATCCGGTCAGGCCGTCGTCAATGGCTGGTGCAGCATCCCCAGCAGTTGGTCTGCCGAGGTGATGGCCCACACCGGCCTCGACAGCGTGACGCTGGACTTGCAACACGGCGTGATTAACTACGACACCGCCGTGCCCATGCTGCAAGCGATTAGTACCACGAACGCCATCCCCCTGGCGCGTGTGCCGTGGAACGAACCCGGCATCATCATGAAGATGCTCGATGCCGGTTGCTACGGCGTGATCTGCCCCATGATTAACAGCCGAGCCGAGTGCGAGCAATTTGTGGGCGCATGCCGCTACGCCAATGTCGGCGGTTATAGAAGCTACGGCCCCACTCGTGCCAGCGTTTACGCAGGCAGCGATTATTTTGAGCAAGCCAATGACACCGTGCTGACCTTTGCCATGATCGAGACCCAACAAGCCGTGCAAAACGTCGAAGCCATCGTCAGCGTGCCTGGGTTGGATGCGGTCTATGTCGGCCCTGCCGATCTCAGCATCACGATTCAAGGCAAGCCGCAGATGGAATACGATGGCAAGCCCGAGCTGCTGGCCGCGCTAGAAACGGTTGTAGCCGCCTGCAAAAAGCATGGCGTGCAACGCGGCATCCATTGCAGCGGTGCCGCCCACGCCCAAAAGATGATCGCCATGGGCTTCAACTTCGTCACCCTGCTGTCCGATCACGGCTATTTGGCCCAAGCCGTTGGCAGCGCAGTAAAAGAATTGCGCAGCGGTGTAGCGGGCGGTGTGTCCGGTAATCCTTACTGAAGTAATTGGGGATTGGTGAATAACAAATCACCAATCCCCAATCCCCAATCACTATGTTTCGAATCTGGATCGACGAAAACCTCGTCCCCTCCGCTCTGCCGTTGTTGGATGGCATTGCCGAAATCGTTGGCCCCAAAGCCCCGCTGAGCGAACTAGCAACCTGCGATGCATCCCTCGTCCCTGGCTCGCGCAAGTGGGATGCCGCGTTTATGGCCCACGCCCCTAACCTCAAGGTGCTCTCGCGCCTCGGCGTTGGCTACGACAATATCAGCGTTCCGGATGCCACTGCCCACAACATGGTGGTGTGCTATGCGCCCGAAGCGCCCATGGTTTCTACAGCCGAGCACGCCCTCACCCTCCTGTTCGCCGTCGCCAAAAAAATTCGCCCGCTAGACATCGCCGCCCGCAAAGGGCGGGGCTATGCGCACATCGATCACCTTAAAGGCATGGAGTTGGATGGGCGCACGCTGGGCTTGGTGGGCGTGGGTCGCATTGGCAGCCGCGTCGCCATCGCCTGCCGCGCCATCGGCATGCGCGTGCTGGGGTTCGATCCGTACTTATCGCCCGCTCGCGCAAACGAACTCGGCATCGAGTTGGCTTCGTCACTCGAAGCGTTGCTGAACCAAAGCGATGTCGTCTCGCTGCACGTGCCTGTGCTACCCGAAACGCGCAACTTCATGAACGCCGAGCGATTTGCGCAAATGAAGCCCGGCGCCATTTTTATCAACGCCGCGCGCGGTGCTCTTGTTGATGAAGCGGCCTTAACCAATGCGTTAGCGCGAGGGCATCTCTCCGGCGCGGGCCTAGATGTCTTTCAGAAAGAGCCGCCCGAAGTGGGCCATCCTTTCGGCCAGTTCGAGAACGTGGTGATGACACCCCACGTCGCCAGCCACACCGATGCCGGTCATCATCGCTTATACGAGACGGCGATTGTGCAAGCCCTGCAAGTAATGCGCGGCCAGAAGCCGCAGTGGATGTTGAACCCGGAGGTGTGGGAGAGACGAAGGACGTAATGCTTTGATGCTGCAATGCTGTCACACATGGGAGTTGCAGCATCAAAGTATGACAGTATTAAGTTACGGCACCAACTGCAACCCAATCTGCGCACCCCAGCCCACCGTGCCGTCGGGGTCTTTCATCTGCCACCACACAAAGCCCTCGGCTTCGCGTGGGCCGCCCATTACTTCCAGCAGGGTGCCATCGGGCAGTTTTTTGATTGCTTCTGCGCCGCGTGATGGCCCTTTGCGAAAGTTGAGGCCGGTGCCGGTGTCGAACACTTTCACTTTGGCCCCAACGGCAATGCCGCCTGTCTTGGCTGTGTCCACCGCCGCCACTGGAATCGGTGTCTCGGTGGGCGCAGAGTAAGGTGTAGCCGTCGGCGGGAATTCTTCGGTGGGCGTCAGCGTCACCACCGCCTCGGTAGGCGTGGATGCGGTGAACGCCTGCGTAAGCGCAGGTCGGCTGCGGTTGATAAAGTTCACCGCCATGCTGCACGCCACTGCCACCAGCGCGGCACTAATCAACCCCGGCACCCACACCGGCACGCGCTGACGCGTCTCCGTTCGCTTCTCCCTCGGCAACCGAGAGAATGGTTTCAGGTCTTCTTCCCAGTGAATCGCATCGTCGTCTTTGTTGCTGCCACGGCGGTCTGGGGTTCTTTGTACGGACATAGGCGCTAGTCTAAACCACGCTTGTTACGCGCTGTGAGTTACGACAAAAACAATACAATCAAACCAATCAAAGTGACCCTCGGCAAAAATTAATTCAGGAGAAAAGTAACTATGCAAAGACCAACCGGTGTAACCGTCCTCGCCATTCTGGAATTTATTGGCGGCGCGCTTGGCATTTTGGGCGGATGTGGATTAGTGGGATTAGGTGCGCTTGGCGGTGCCGCCGCCGTTGGCGGTGCTACTGCTGGTGAAGCCGGTGGCGCAGTGGTGGCAGGCGGATTAGGCGTCCTCGGCATCGGGTTAGGCGTGTTCACCATCATCCTTTCCGTCGTCGGCCTCGTCATCGCCTATGGGCTGTGGACACTGAAGAAGTGGGCCTGGAATGCAGCGCGCATTCTCTCTATCGTCAACATCGTTTTCAGCATCATCGGCATCTTCAATTCCATTGTGGGCGGCCAGGGCGCAGATAGCGCCATCCTCAGCAGCGCCGTCACCATCGCCATCAACGCGTTTATTGTGTATTACTTGAACAAGCCGGAAGTGAAGGCAGCGTTTGCGTAACTCAGAGGTACCAGGCACTGGCACCTAAACAGTTTCTTGCGCTTGCCATTCCACCGCACACGCGCCGCCGCCACAGGTGGAGCTGGCGTTCAGCCACATTTCCACCTCGGGGCTAAAGGCTTCTGCGGTAGCCGCATTCGCCTCAGCAAAGCCGCCTTGCTTGGCACGCAGTTCGCACTCGTCCAGCAAGTCAAAAAACTTGTGCTCAGTCTCAGCGGTCACCAATGCGTGGCGCAAAGCGCTGGCCCCCGGCACGGCGTGGATGTAGCGCGTGGCGTGCTTGCGGAACAAAATCAAGCCCCGGTCGCCGTAGTAATCCAACATGGCGCGCAAGTGGCGGCGCATCAAATCCAGCGTGTCTTGCAGCGTCACTTGCTCGCGGTCTTTGCGCTGGAATATCCACGGGTTGCCGATGGCAGCACGGCCAATCATCACCCCATCGCAGCCAGTTTGCTGTTTGATGCGGTCAATGTCGGCCACGGTTTTCACATCGCCATTGCCAATCACCGGCACGCGCACTACTTGTTTAATTTCGGCAATCGGCCCCCAATCGGCTGCGCCCTTATAGGCTTGCTCTTTGGTGCGGCCATGCACGGCGATGAGCGACGCGCCGTTGTCCTCCAAAATTTTCGCCACGGTGAGATAGTTGCGCGTGGTCGCATCCCAGCCCAGCCGAATTTTGCCGGTGACCGGGACTTTGACGGCCTTGCTCATGCGGTTGAAGATGCGGCCAATCTTGTCCGGCTCGCGCAGCAGGCCCGCGCCCGCGCCGCGCCCGCTCACCCCGCTTACGCTGCACCCCATGTTCAAATCAATAATGCCCGGCCCCAGCGCCTCGATTTTTATCGCCGCCTCCACAATGCGGTCTTCGTTGTTGTCAAAAATCTGAAAGCTCATTTGCGGCTTCTCGTGCGGCAAATAATCGAGCTGGCGCACGGCTTGCGGCACATTGCGCACCAGCGCCTCGCAGGCGGTGAACTCGGTGTAGCTCATGGCGCTGCCATACTCGCGGCAAATGCTGCGGAATGGTTGGTCGGAAAAGCCATCCATCGGCGACAAGATCAGGTCGCCATAGACGGGAAGCTCGCGGACGTGAAAGGTGGGTTGCATCTCAAACGATTATTCCACAATGTGAATCCAAGGTCAGTAATTTCTACGAAGGTGTGTATACACTAAGGTCTTATGGTTACCGCAAAATCACTGGAGTCAAATCTTTATATCCATAGCTATGAATGCGTAGGACATATGAGCTTTGGGAAAATCAAAAACCAGCAGTGCAAATTCCTACTCAATCAAATGCTCAATGGCCGTCTTGAAGTGCTTATTCGTCTCAAAATGCGAACTGAAGCCGAAGGTATGGTCACGCGAGGCTGTGATTTTGACCTGAGTGGTACCTCTAATAATCTAAAAGTAACAGTTCAGCAACCCGTCTGTTATTCGAAGAATCTTGATTTAGAAAGTCAAGAAATTATTTTAGAGTGCAGAGCAGAACGAGCCAAAATTGAAGCTGCTGCCCCAGCCAATAACTCAATCACAGAGATTGTGTGCGAATGCACAAATCTCCCTGTCAATATCCGTGAAGGCTTTAAGCGACTTCAACTGCACTTTTGCAACCTTGAGCTTGATCTTTTTCCGTGTACTCTGCCTAAAGGGGCGCGCAAACATAGTGACTCTTTCGCTCATGCTTTGGTGCGTGCGAATTTAGTAATTCGCTCTATACACGGACCGCTAAATCTTGATCTTGCAAAGAAGGCTGTATGGCAATTAGAGCTTTTGCTCTCGTTGGCTCAAAGATCATGGGTATTTGTAGTAAGTCAACGTTTTCGAGATAAGGATGGACATTTGTTAGTTAGTGAATTTAGTGAGCCAGCTTTCACTTACGCGCCATCACGAGCACTTATTCCAACTCACTCTCTACAAGATTTTATTGTTAGCGCATATCCCAAGTTTTCTAATGAAAGTTTCCGAGAACAATTTAATTTATCAGCAGTTGTTGATCATTATGTAACTGCGAACTCTATTCGATCAATTTGGCCAGCATCTGTCGGGGTGCTAATTGCAATCGAGACCTTAAATTCTGCTTGGAAGCGCCTCAATAAGACGATTACGCCATGGCAAGTGAAGTCATATATAGATCCAAAACAATTAAACGTTTCTAGAGAGATGCTAAACGAGATTCTGAACATCGTTGAGCACCACAATCCAATCTTCAAATCAATTCCAGATCACGACAGAAATAAGTTGCTAGAACAAATTGAAAACAAAATCCGTTATCGATCTTGGAGTCCTTTTGAACAACAACTGCGGGTCATGTTGAAAAGCCTAAACGTAGATTTCGATGAATCAGAACTGAAAGACTTCATCAAATTTCGCGATTCAATAGTCCATTTAGGATCACCTGTGGACACTGTTGATCCGGCAGAAAAACAAGAATTACAGATTAATCAAAACACAATCCGATCAATCTATGGCAAGACCTTGCTTGAAAAGATGTTGCTTGCTATTTTGGAGTACAAAGGCAAGAGTGATCTTGCAGAAGACATTACTGAGATAGTTTTCAAAAATGACCAAGTGGGTAGTTAACCATAGTGCGGGCCTCTTTTCCCTGTAAGTCTCATCATTTGCAACCAGTAGCCCAAAGAAATTACCCATGCATATCCGCGTGGTAAAATCCCGCCCGCTTAAATCTAGGAACAAATCAGTTATCAGTGTCTTCACACTGATTCAAAGAAGTTAAGGAGTTTCACTCGTGGCAAATACTGCATCCGCCAAACAACGTGTCCGCAACAGCGCCCGCAAGGCCGTGTTCAATCGCTTGCATCGCTCGCGCGCCCGCACGTTTATCAAGAACACCAAATCGCTCATCGCCGAGAAGAACCTCGACGGGGCGAATGTGGAAATCGTCAAAGCCATCAGCGCATTGGATAAAGCCGCAGGCAAGGGCGTGATTCACAAGAACAACGCCGCCCGCCGCAAGAGCCGCTTGGTGAAGCAGTTGGCGAAGGCGACAGCCAAGAAAGTCTAACGCTGCGCGAAGTTAGACGTAGAAAGTTAGAAGGCAGAAGGAAGAAACGCTTCCTTCTGCCTTTTACTTTTTCCTTTTGTAGGCCAGCAACCGCAGCCCGTTGAGGCACACCAACACCGTGCTGCCCTCGTGGCCCACCACGCCCAGCGGCAGCAGCAGCTTGAAGCCCAGCGCGCCCACCACCAAAACAGCAATGACGGCGCAAGCGAAGACGATGTTCTGAATCACCACCTTGCGGGCTTGGCGGCTTAAGGCGATGGCGTACGGGATGTTCTTCAGGTCGTCGCTCATCAGCACCACGTCGGCGGTTTCGAGGGCCACATCGGTGCCAGCCGCGCCCATCGCCATGCCCACCCAGGCCGTTGCCAGCGCAGGCGCGTCGTTCACGCCATCGCCCACCATCGCCACCGGGCCAAACTTGGCGTTGTCTTTAATCATGCGCACTTTGTCTTCGGGCAACAGATCGGCGTAGAAGTCATCCACGCCCACTTGCTTGGCGATGGCTTTGGCCACGCGCTCGTTGTCGCCTGTCAGCATAATGACGCGCTGCACACCTAATGCCTTCAGCTCACGAATCACACGCGGCGCATCGTCGCGAATGACATCGGCGATGGCGATGACGCCGAGGACGACGGCAGCTCCCTCTCCCGTTCTAACAGGGGAGGGTGCGCCGTCTGCGGCGAGGGGTGGGGGCCTCATCCGCGCCACGATGACGCTGGTCTTGCCATCATCTTGCAGCCGCTCCACTTCGCGCATGGCGGCGTCCATCCCAACTGGGTTCAACTCAGCAAAGTAGCGTGGGCTACCCACGCACACATCCAGCCCGCCCATAAACTGCACCATGCCGCGCACGCCTTTGCCGGTGGTGGCCTGAAAATTATTGACCTGGGGCAAGCTGAGGCCGCGCGACATGGCGGTGTTGACGATGGCTTGGGCGAGGGGATGCTCGGACTTGGCCTCGACGGCGGCGGCCAACGTGAGCAAGACATTTTCTTGGTGCGCAACCGGGTTGCCGGTATCGGTCACCAACGGCGCAGAATCTTTGTAATGCCTCTGGTCGGCGAACAGCGGAATAATCGTGACATCGGTGACGCTGGG
>JAYTNY010000782.1:0-1986 GCA_043748055.1 Roseobacter sp. | reverse complement strand
CAATTTCTTCGGGTGTCTCGGCCCCAATCTCCAGCCCAATGGGTGCATGCACGCGCGCCAGGTCGGCCTCGTTTACGCCCTGCGCCAGCAACGCGGCTTTGGCGGTGGCCCAGCGGCGCTTGCTGCCAATCACGCCAATATATTTGGCGGGCGAGGCCAGCAACACTGGCAGCACGTTCACATCCAGCGGGTAGCCACGCGTTACCAGCGCCACGCAGGTGTTTGCGGTGAGGTGAACCTCGCTGAGTTTTTCGCTCAACGGGCCGGGCAAGTACGCATCTGCGCCGGGAGCTATATCCGGGGTGCAAAGCTCGGCGCGGTCGTCCATCAATACAACCCGCAGCCCGCACCACTTGGCCAAATGCACCAGCGCCTTGCCCACGTGGCCCGCGCCAATAATTAAGAGGGTGGGGGCAAGCATCAACGGCTCAACAAACATCTCGACCGTGCCGCCGCACACGCCCGCGTCGCCACTGGCCGGGTCAATCAAATCCACGCTCAGGGTGCTGGCCTTGCCGGTGTGGATGGCGCTCGCGCCCGCCTTCAGCGCGCGGCTCTCCATCTCGCCCCCGCCAATAGTGCCTGCCAGCACTTCGGCGTTAGGCCCCACCAGCATCTTGCTGCCCTCGCGGCGCGGCACGCTGCCGCTGGTGCGAATCACCGTCACCATTGCGCACGGCTTACCCTGGGCGATGAGTTCGGCGGCGAGGGAGAGGATGTGGGACATGGGTGAATAGGGATTGGTGAATAGGGATTAGGGATTGGTGATTCACCAATCCCTAATCCCTATTCACTTTGCATTGCCCGCCGCACCAACACGCGCGCCATTTCTTTGCGATATTCGCTGCTGCCCAAATAATCGCTGGGTGGGTTTAGCGCGCCGATGGCGGCGCTTAGCTCGGCATCCAGAAACTCGGCGAGAGGTTTCTGCTCCAGCGCAAATTCCAACGCGTTCAGGCGAACAGGCTTGGCCTCTACACCGCCGAGGGCGATCCGCACGCCTAGCGTTATGCCGTCGCGTATGGCTGTCTTGGCAACCACGCACACGGCTGGGTAATCTTTGGGTGTTCGGCTCACCTTCTCAAAATAAGTTTTCACATCGTCGGCAGGAATGGGCAGCCGAATCTCGGTGATGAGCAAGCCATCGGCCAGCACGCGTTGGCTGTAGGACAAAAACGCGGGCAACGCCACGCTGCGTTGCTTCAGCTCGCGGTCGCTCAAAATCACCTCGGCCTCCAGCGCCAGCAACGCCGCTACCAGTGGCGAGGCCGAATCTGCTGTGCAAATGGCGCCCGCTATCGTGGCGCGGTTGCGAATGTTCAGGCCCGACATAGCTTCGGCGGTCTCACCAATCACGCGCAATGGGCTGGTGCTTTTCAGGCCGGTCAGCGCGTGCTCCACCAACGCTTGGTGCGTCACCGCCGCGCCAATGCGCAGCGTCGCTGGGATATTCGGCAGCGTCACCGCTTCAATCTGGGTCAAACCCAGCGCGGCCACATCCACCACGGCTTCAACATCGCGCAAATTGCCCAACGCGCCTTCGCCGTTCAGCCAAGTGCCGCCGCCTAGCACCACCGTCTTGGGCGTTTTGCGCCCCAACAATTCCATCGCCTCGGCCACTGTTCCAGGTCGGTTGTATTCTTTCAAGTTCAGCATCGCGTTTAAGAAGTGAATAGTGATGGGTGAATGGTGATTAGCAATTCACTAATCACTACTCACTAATCACCTCAGCCCTTTCTCCCCTTCATAAATCATCACCCCATACCCGCCTGCGCCAATAATGTGGCCGATGATGGGGCCACACGACTCAATCGGAATTTGGGGCATGTTGGGGAACAGCGGTTGAATCGCTTCAATCAACTGGTCGATTTGCTCGTGGGGTTTGGGGGTCAATTGCAAAATCGCCAGCCGCTCAAATTCATCAAACTCGCCCGCAAACTCGGCCAGCCGCTCAATCGCCTTCTCGGTGTTGCGCACTTTTTCCAC
>JAYTNY010000781.1:0-6008 GCA_043748055.1 Roseobacter sp. | reverse complement strand
CGTCGCTGGCGGCTCCACCAAAACGCGCAATAGAAACTGCTGACCAAATGGCGTGCCCGTCGCATTGCGCATTTGCACGGTGTAGAAGTAGAGGCCGGGCTGAGTTGGGGCATTGAATGTCTCCTGAATGAGCATCACGGTTTCACTGGGCGCAACTGTCGTGGTCAATGTGACAGTGCGCCCCGACCACTCATTGCCACCAATCCAGCCATACGACCCCGCCGCCCACGTTGAAGTCCCTGTGTTGCGCACCCGCAAAAATAGGCTCACGGGTGCGCCAGACGTAGCCACTTGCTGTACCGATTGATCGTCCAGCGAAACGCCATCAAATGGAGTGGCTGGGGGAGGAGTAGAGAGCAGACAGTCAACGGATGACAGGTTCGCCCGTTCAACGATATTGCCGCCTACGCTGTAGCCTGTGCCGCCAGATAAGGCGTATAGGTAGCCATCACTGCCAACCACCGTAGAGACATGCGAACGGACGCTGCTCAGCAAGCTGTGGGATTGCCAAGTTCGCGTATCACCGTTGTATGCAAGCACATCTCGAGTGAAGCCACCCGACCCCGACCCGGCAATTGAACCACCGGTGGTAAAGAGCAGATTGCCATAAGCCCCCGCGAAAAAGTAGGCGCGCCCGGTGGACATAGATGTGCTGGTGATCCATACATTCGTGTTTGGGCTATACACAAATACGCTGGAGAAAATAGTGCCGCCCGGCGTGCCCCCCATGTAAACGATTTCGCCATTAGGGAGCGTAGCAACCGCAGCTCCGCCCACTGAGGTTTTTGGAATGTTGGCTTTGCTTTGCCAGGAGTCTGTGACTGGGTCATACTCTTCAACCAATGGATAGCCCGTCACGGGGCTTTGCCGCCCTCCACCCATGGCGTATATCTTGCCGTTAATGCCGACCACACCCGCAACGCCGTGTCTTGCCGTGGGCATATTAGTTCGCGTATACCAGAGGTTTGTTGTGGGGTTGTAGACCTGCACCCAATTGGTGCTGTTTAGTGTGCGTGGTGAATAACCGCCAATGACATACAGCAATCCACTGATCGAGACAGTAGCAGCCAGCTCAACTCGTTCAGGAATGGGTGCAACAGTCTCCCAGGCTTGAGTCGCTAAGTTGAGGCGATGCGTCGCCGTCAGATACGTGGTCGTGTTGCGACCACCCACGATATAGATTTTGCCGTTCACCTCGGCAGCACCCTGGCCCCAACGCGCATCCGGCACGCTTGCCACTGGAGTCCAGCTGAGAGAGGCAATGCCCTTGCTAGCGGTCGCATACCATGTGCTGCCATTTGCACCCCCCGTCAGAAATATCTGACCATCACCCAAAACTGCAACACCAGCCTTGGAAATATTGTTTAAGAAATTTGTGCGCGTATGCCACATGTTTGTAGCGATGACGTACTCATAAACCGTAGCTTGCGCGGCCGATGCATCGTTCTCGCCACCTACAACAACGATGCTGTCGCCATAGGCGAAGGCCATGTGGCTTGTGCGCGACTGAGGCATAGGGGCGGCAACGCTCCATGTGTTAGTTGCAGGATCGAATACTTCCATACTGCTCAGCCTCTCACCTGAAGAGAGGCCGGTACGCGCCCATCCGCCTGTGACATAGATTTTGCCGTCGCTGCCCGTTGCCGCTGCGGCCAGCTCCCGCCCAGACGACATCGCCGCCCTAGACTGCCATGAATCGCCGACAGGATCATATTCCAGCACGTTGTTGATGCCCCAGCGCACATCTACCGAGGTGGTATAAGTTTCCCCGCCAAACACATAGATGCGGTTGTTCGCCCCTGTGGCATAGGCAAAGTTGTGCTGGGCGGATGGCATGGCGGTTTTGGTGATCCAGTCATTTAGGGTAGGGTCGTACATTTCTACGGCGGAAACGGATTGATACAGTGGATTGACCAGATGGCCGCCGATAGCGTAAGCCTTGCCATTGACCGCCGCCACGCCCAAATGGGCCCGAGGGGTGGGGATGCTCTTGAGCGCAGACCAAGTATTTGAGAAGACGTTGAATACGTTCACCACAGGCTGCAACGTGCTTGTTGCCGAATACCCACCTACCACCAGAAGGCTATTCCCCAGCATCACAGAGCCATGCCCGATACGCATGGATGGCATGCTGGGAATGGCCGACCAGAACAGGTTCTGGGCTGTGCAGGTTGTGGCGTTCTCTACGTCGGCTGATTCCCCGATTCGGCCCACACTCGCTGGCGCTTCCAGCAATAGACCGCCCGTGAGAGGCCCTGTGACTACGCTGGCATAGGCACTCGAAACTGAACTCCCGACCAAGATAAGGGTAACGAATAAGCGACCAATGGCATAAATGGACTGCATTGCAACTCCCTAAAGCGTTAGCAGGCTATACACGCCGCCAACCACAGATTTGCATTCCCAACCCGGGCGTAGCACGCCTAAGCGGGTCACAATCAAATCAGATTACTGCATAACCGTTCGCACATCCACACGGACATGTTGCGCAAAGCAACGCATAATTCACAGCTATGAAACACGGATCTGTGCAAGACTTGGAAGCCGCACGTAAACACATCAAGCACTGGTTGAAAGAGAGTCGTGACACCCCAAGTGGCTTAGCCAGCCGTGCAGGTATGAACCGCAGCGTCATGCACCGTTTTCTGCATGGCGGCAGGCTTGACCTTACCTCTGCCGCCAAGATATATGAGGTGGTGCATGGACAACTTGCTATCGAAGAGAAGCGAGTATTGTTAAATGACTTGGGGTTATACGAGGTCGCTCAATCAATCGCCTCAACACTTACAAACAATTGGGCCACAGTCTTCCCCAACGCCCCGTCGAGCCGCCTGGGTTGTGGCCTCGACCTGTTTGCGCAAGCCAATAAAGCACTGGAAATATCCCCGAGCAAGGCACTTCCCTTATTTCTCGAGTCTGAGCGCACACTCATTGGACATCCCACTCTAGCTGCGCTGGTTGCCTGCCAACATGTGCAAATTCTCATCAACACTGGGGCCTATCACCAAGCCCAGATTGAAGCATTACGAATCAGCAGTATGTATGGACCCACCATGGGATCGGACTCGAATGCCAGGTATGTGTCCATTCGCGCCTGGCTCGCCTTTGATCTTGGTCATCTCATCGAAGCTCATCAGTGGTTCAGCCAATTGGCCAATTTAGGACAAACTCTGGGCTATCCAAGGCTTATCTCAGAAGCCCTCATGTTTCAAGCAATGATCCGGCTCGAAGCGGGACAACATAAACGATCACCTGAAAGTGCAAAGCGAGAGTTCAGCATCGCTTATAGGTTGATTAATCAGCATTTAGACCTTGCGCGAGCTGTAGGCGATAGCGATGTGCAACTTGGATTTAGTCACCTGCGACAAGCAGAGATCCAACATGCGTTAGGCCACCATAGCGAGGCTGCGAACAACCGTCGAAAGGTTCGCCAATTGTTCTCACATGCGGGAGCTATAAATCATATCGATGTCGTCGAGGCACGACTAGCCCTACTTAAGGGTGATGTCAAACAAGCACGGCGTCTCTCAGAAAAGGCGCTCAGTATCGCACTGCATATCGATTACGGTTTAGGAGCCGGACGCGCCTTGCATGCACTATCGCTAAGCGCCAAGCTAGGCGGCAATCTAGCTTCCGCTGTGGAATACGCCATTGCGGCGCTTTGCTTGGCACCCACTACGCGCGATGAGTTTGGCCAGGGGATTCGAGCTTATGCGGCAGAAACAATAACCGAAGCAGATCGGCAGCTTACAGCTGCACAAATACAGCGCCAGCGATTCGCACTCACCGAGAAGATCAACACGAGGCAGGGCCAGTTTGCCGCGTTAGACAAAATGGTAGCTGGCAGGCAATTTGATATTTCACAAATCGCCGACGTTATCAAACTTGGTCACATATGATCCGTTCGCTATGTAACTCAGAACGGGTTAAGCACTTGGGCAAGGTTTTGGATTGTCCTACGGAGAAAGAACAACTTCCTGCTTCAAACCTTTTATAAGCGTGTTGGTCGTCACCTCGCCTCGCGAGACGAGGTGTTGGATGGCGGTATCCACATCGATCATGCTCCAACCAAACATACGCGCAATCTCTTTGGGCGTTGCGTAGATCACATTTTTGAGGTGGCGTGCAAGGATGTTGACCCGCGCCTGGCTGCGCGTAATTTCGCGGGCTTGCGTTGGCACATCTGGCAGCCAGCGCCATAACAGATCGTAAATAAAGGCATAGCGCCACGCGCCTGCCTCGGCCACACCTACGGGCAAAATCTTCAGGCTGCTTTGTAGCTCCTGCACGGCTTTGTCGAACTTGGTCTTTACTTCGTCGCCATACAAATTTACTTTGCGTTTGATCTGAATGGCGTGCATCGGCCCTTCGCGCAGCAAGGCCTCGTAAATGTTTTTAGCGTCGGCGCTCAGCGTGCCCGCCTCGTATTCGGTCAGGTAATCATCTGGGTCGCCATAGTTCTCGCTGAGGGCGTAAAAGTTGGGGAACAACTCCAGCGAGACCAGCGTAGCCTTGCTCTTAATCAGCTTGCCGTAATACCACCAGCGTTTGTCCAGCGCGGCATCTTTGGTGTTCCAGGTCAGGCCCACGTTGGCGTCGCGCAAGGTGGTGTCGGTATCTTTGGCTGCGCCGCACACGGCTTGGTACACGTTGGGCATCTCAATATTGTTCACAGAGAAGAGCAAACACAACCCTACGTCATCTACAAACTGGCGAATGGCCTCGGGCGTGCGGGCGCGCAATTTGAGCGTGCGGCGATAACGCTGGTCGCGCAGGGCGGTGGCTTTCGCCAGGGTCATCACAGTCATTGAGTGCTGAGTCATAGGCATGATTCGATAGACGTTATCTCAATCAGGTTTTTGACAGGATTACATGATTTCACAGGATTAATCCTGTTGAATTCTGTTCATCCTGTCTATTTCAGAATACATTGAGTTTAAGGGTTAAGGCAACACGCTGATCGCCCGCGACAACACCACAAACACTTCTCCACCGGGCAAGGCCAGCCGCGCCCCAGCCCCACCCTCCTCATACAAGCCCACCCGCAGCGTGTAAGTGCCAGCGGGCAAATCCGGCGCGAGGTTGAGCGTATGCGCGTCCAGCACAAACTCGTCTGTGGCCCAACCCGGGGTGGGGCGCTGCCACTGTGCCGGGATGGCGTCGTCGCTGGCAATGAGCTTGCCTGCGCCGTCGAGGAGATGCACAAACACTTTGTAGCTCACAGGTGTTTCGCTCATCGCCTGCCACACCAGCGCCACCGAAACAGGCTGGCCGCGCACCGCTTGCGTGGGGCTGAGGGTGTAGCCCACCAGCGCCGCCACGCCGCCAAACTCATTTCGTTGCACCATCACCACGCTCGGCATCTCGAAGACGCGTGTGGGCGCAGCCACTTGCAACTCGCCCAACACCACGGCGAGCGCACCCTCAAGCTGAACCGACACAGCATACGCGCCGCTGCTGAGCTTGGGCGGCACCAGCACCGCGTGCGTACCGCGCCACACATCGCCCGCTTGCCACGCGTTGGTGGCATAGCCCTCCACCAGTGCCCGCGCAGGCGTGCTGATGGCGCTGCCATCTTTGCCAGTGAACACGAACTGAAAAGCGATGTCGCGGCCCGGCGCAGCTTGCGCGCGCCAAAACAGATTTACGAGCAGGCGGTCGCCAGTGCGGGCGGCGCGTTGGGGCAGGTCAAAACCAATCAGTTGGATGGGGGAATCAGTGAGCGGCGTGAGCGGCTGACCGATGTGTAGATCGCTGGGAGACGGGGGCGCAACAGGGCGTTGCACGGTGAATGTGCCCAGCTCGTGGAACACACCCGCCACGCTGCCCGCTTCGTTCAACACCGGCAGCGGCTTATCGAACTGGTCGAAGGGCGCAGCCTGCACGCGCAAGGTGTATTGGCCGGGCGGCGTGCCAGGGGCGATGCGCAGGGCATGTGCATCGCGGGTGTAGTTGTGAACGCCGTTCCAACTGGTGGGCGCGCGGCTGGGGTGCTGATGGTCGGACAC
>JAYTNY010000780.1:0-4097 GCA_043748055.1 Roseobacter sp. | reverse complement strand
GATCAACTCAAGGACACGATCATTTGGAACATTGAGGCGGGTCTGAAGCGGACCGCAGCAGAGATTGGGCAGGCCGAGGTAAAACGCACTGCGCTGTTTCATCGCGCACGCATGTTTATGGAGACCTACGAGTTCTTTGTGCTGCCCACCGTGCAAGTGCCGCCGTTTGATGTGAGCCAGCCCTACATCACCGAAATTAATGACGTGCCAATGACGACTTACATTGATTGGATGAAGTCGTGCTACTTCATCACGACGATTGGGCATCCCGCTATCTCGGTGCCGTGCGGGTTTACGGGAGATGGGTTGCCAGTAGGCTTGCAGATCGTGGGGCGGCACCAAGATGATTGGGGCGTGTTGCAACTGGCGCATGCGTTTGAGCAGGCGACGCAGGTGTGGCGGCAGCGGCCTGCGAACGCATATGGGCTGGTCTGAGACCAGCCCCTACAGACTAACCCCTACGCGGCTACACGAACCTGCAACTGCGCCACCACATCGCCCAGCACCTCAACGGCCTCGTCAATATCGGCTTCGCTGGTTTTGCCCATATGGCCAATGCGCAGAATTTTCCCTTGCAACCGCGCCCAACTGCCACCGAACTCCACGCCCTGTTCGCGGGCCAGCGCGCGCACCTCATCGCTGTTAATGCCTGCGGGCATGCGCACTGCCGTAAGCGCCGGCGAGTAGCCGTTGACCGCGGCGAAGAGTTCCAAGCCCAGCCCACGTACGCGTTCGCGCGTAAAGGCAGCCACGCGCTCGTGGCGCGCATACACGTTGGGAATGCCCTCGGCCAGCATGAGTTCTGCGGCAGCGGCCAGGCCATAGATGACCGTGATGGCCGCCGTGGTCGGTATCTCGTATTTTTGGAAGTGCTCGTGATAGGGCCGCCAGTTGTAGTAATAGCGCGGGGTTTTGCACTGCGTGCTGGCTTGCCAGGCGCGTTCGCTGACGGCAATGAGGGACATGCCAGGTGGGCCCATCAGCGCTTTTTGTGAGGCCGTGCAAATCGTGTCAATGCCCCACGCATCCATGTGTGTTTCGATCGCGCCAGTGGCGCTCACCGCATCCACATGCAGCAAGGCATCGCTGTGGGCACGCACGGCCTGGGCAATCTCCTTCAGCGGGTGCGCCACGCCGGTATAGCTTTCGTTGTGCGTCACCAGCACGGCCTTCATGTGTTGCATGCTGCGCAGTTTGAGTGCGATTGCGTCGGGGTCAATGATCTCGCCGTCGGGGAAGGTCAGCATCTCCACGTCTGCGCCGTAGGTGCGAGCAATCTCGCCAAACTGTTCACCAAAGTAACCCGCGCTGAGGCACAAGACTTTGTCGCCAGGCTCAAGCGTGTTAACCACTGCCGACTCCACGCCGCCCCAGCCTGAAGCGGTCATCAGATACACATCGCCTGTGGTGTTGCACAACCGTTGTAATGTGGTGCAAATGGTCTTAATCAACTGTTGGCTTTCTTCACCGCGATGGTTGATGATCTGGCGGTGCATGGCGTCCAAAACAGGTTGGGGGAGTGGGGTGGGACCGGGGAGTCGTAAGTTCATGGGAGACAATGCTACCCGGCGTAGTGCGCTTGGCAATGCGATACTGCTGTTTGGTTATGACTTCTGCAAGTCCTGCCTAGCGACTGAAGTCGCGGCAACACATACCGAAGTCGACCTACGCCGACTGGGTTCCAGCCGACGTAGGTCGGCTTTGCTGGCGATTCTGATCGCTGTTGCCCGCGATTTCCAATCGCCGGGCAAATTCTGTCAACTTACTTTGTAATAGCCGCATCTGTTTGGTATAGAGCCTGCCGCTGAGTCAAACTACTGCACATGCTTATTCAACCCAACAGCAAACTCGTCATGATCGGTGACTCGATCACCGATTGCCAGCGTGCGCGCCCGGTCGGCGAGGGATTGTTCGAGGCCCTCGGCAAAGGCTATGTCGCGCTGATTGACGCGACGCTCACTGCGGCGTTGCCGGAACAGCGCATCCGTGTGGTCAACATGGGCACCTCTGGCAACACTGTGCGCGACCTAGCGGCGCGTTGGCAGACGGATGTGCTCGACCTCAAACCCGACTGGCTGACGATCATGATTGGCATCAACGATGTGTGGCGACAGTTCGACTCGCCGCTGCAAGTGGAACAACACGTGCCGCTAGCCGAGTATGCCGACACGTTGGAGAAGCTGGTGAGCCAAACCCGCCCGCGTTTAAAAGGATTGGTGTTGCTGACACCGTATGTGATTGAGCTGAATCGAACAGACGCCATGCGCGCGACGATGGATGCTTATGGCGCTGCGGTCAAAGCTATTGCCCAGCGGCATGATGTCGTGTTTGTGGACACGCAGGCCGCGTTTGACCGAGTGTTGACGCATCTGCATCCCATGTCGCTGGCGTGGGATCGCATTCATCCTAATCCCGCAGGGCATATGGTGCTGGCACGCGCGTTTCTAAGTTCGATTGGATTTGCAGAATGACCTTTATCTAAAACAACCATGACGCAATCACAACAACCGCTTCGCATTGTCACCTTCAACAACCTGCCTGTTGCGTTTCGGGCCATGCAGGGCTGGGCCATACAGGCGGGGCACAAGGTGGTTATGACGGTTACATCGCCCGGCCCCAAAGCGCGCCGCACCCCAGGCTACCAAGAGATTGCGGTGATGGCTGGCGAACAGAACATTGAGTTGCTCATCACCACGCGGATGAAAGCGATTGCCACGCCGATTCTCAGCGCACTCAAGCCGGACTTAATCGTGTGTTTCTCCTTCCCTTGGCTATTGCCGCCGGAGTTGTTGGCCACGGCGCGTCTCGGCGCCATCAATTTGCACCCGGCCTTGCTGCCTGCCTACCGTGGCCCCAATGTGCTGCGCCAGTTCTATGATGCCGCGCCGCGCATCGGCGCAACGCTGCACTGGATTGATGGCTCGTTCGACACCGGCGCGATCCTCTCGCAACATAGCGCTGCATTGCCGCGCCCCTGCACACGTGAGGCGATGATGACGGCCTGGGTCGGCACTGTTTTGACAGCCCTAGGCGAAGGCGCGCAGAAGGCGATTGCAGGCGACCCAGGCAGACCGCAACCCTCCGAAGGTGCCAGCTACGCAGCCGAATTCACCGAGCAGGATTATTGGCTTGACCTCGGCGAGCCAGCGTATGCCTTGCAGTGCAAGTCTGTTGCACTGTCGTTTTTTAGCGCGCATCCCGTCATGGCCCGCATTAATGGCGAAGCGTGGACGATTGCTCAGCTTGATCTTGTGGAGGGGCCAGTGAGCGATGCCGGGCCGGGCAGCGTGATTGAGCGAGTGGCAGATGGGCTTGTGGTGCAAACGGGTAAAGGTGCGGTGCGACTGATTGCGCAAAGGGCCGAATAACGTCTCGCTTATCGCCAGCGCTTCACCACATGCTCGTCCCACTTGCCTTCTTCGGCCAGGGCCAATTCATAGCCATTGCGCACCCAAAATGTGCGGATGGGCACGACGAGTTTTTCGTCCGTGAATTTCATCTTCTTGATGACGTTGCCGCGCCAGCCGCGTTTGAGCAGCCAGCGTTCGAACGCACTTAGCAGCGGCGCATCCAACTCGTTCATCACCAAATCGTTGCTCATGCGGAACACGGTGATCTCGCAGCCGCGTCGCGCAGCCATATCTGGTTTTAGGCTGTGCATGCCGATGATGACTTGACCATCGCCCTCGAATCCAACGATGCGACCGAGGTCTTTGTTGTTCGTGTTGATGGAGATCGTCCAGGGTGTTACAGCATCGGGGCTGAGGCCGAACGCAGCTTCGTCAAAGTTGATTGCGGCCTCGATAGACCCTAACTCGGCGTGGGTGCGGGTGAAGAATATTTCGCGTGCCATTTTCTAAACTAGGCCTCTTGCAAAAGTAGGGGCGTTGCATGCAACGCCCCTACGAGCGCTACGCGCCAATGAACTTTTGCAAGAGGTCTACTGAATTGTCGCGTAAGTCGGCCACAGTAGCCCGCGTGACGCGTTGTAGATCGGCAGGAGCCAGCAACATTTGAACGCCACGCAGCCCAGCGCTCACGCTGATGCGTTCGTGCGTCAGCGCCGATTGATCCATAAACACAGGGAAAGCCTTGCG
>JAYTNY010000779.1:0-5951 GCA_043748055.1 Roseobacter sp. | reverse complement strand
TCGGCCCAGGCGTCGGCGTCAAACTTCTCGGCGGTGAACTGGGGAATAAAGTCTTTGTAGCCAAACTTGGCGTGCGGGCCGTAAGTTTTTAGGTGATGCTCGTATTCTTTGGTGCCTTGCCAATACATGTTGCGCGGATACCACTCGTTGCTAAAGGCAGGCACGCAATACACGCCCCAGTGAATAAAAATGCCAAACTTTGCGTCGTTATACCAAGCGGGCATTGAATAATTTGAGAGGGATTCCCAGGTGGGTTGGAACATGAAAAGGTTAGCAATATTTGTAAGGTTGGTAAGGTCTGTAACGTTACAAAAGTTACAAAAGTTACAAACCTTAACAACTTTATCTACCCCCCATGCCCGTCAGCGTTACCCCTTGCACAAAGAGTTTTTGCGAGAGGAAGAAGATGACCAGTACGGGGACGAGAGTGAGAATTGAGACCGCCATTAAGTAATTGAAAGCGGTGAAGTTGGTGCTGCGGAATAGGTTTAGGCCCAGCGCCAATGTGTATAAATCTTGTGAGCGCAAATAGATTAGCGGATCGAGATAGCTGCTCCAGTTGCCGATGAAGGCGAAGATAGCGACCGAGGCCAGCGCCGGGCCAGAGAGCGGCAAAATAATTCGGAGGAAGATTTGCAGCGTGGTCGCGCCATCCATGCGTGCGGCTTCGTCCAGATCGCGCGGGATGCTCATAAAGAACTGGCGCAACAAAAAGATGAAGAACGGGTAGCCAAACCAGGCGGGCAGAATGAGCGCCCACAGCGTGTTAATTAGCCCCAGCTTTTGGAAGAGCAGGAAGCGCGGCACAATCGTCACTTCGCGGGGAATCATCAACGTTGCCAGCAACATGAGGAAAAGCACGTTGCTGCCGCGCGCGCGTAGGCGAGCAAAGCCATAGGCCACCAACGAACACGAGATCAGGTTGCCAACCACGTTGGCAATCGTCACAATTAGCGAGTTTTGCAAATAGGTGTTAAACGGCAACACCGTCCAGCCTTTCACATAGTTGTCCCAGTTCAACGTCAGCTTTCCATCGACGATGGGCAAGAAGCTGGGCGGATACGAGAAGACATCTTGCGATAGCTTGAGTGAGGTGGACACCATCCACATAAACGGCATAAAAAACAAGACCGACAGCCCAATCAACAACGCATAGACCACGACGACCTTGATGCGGCGCAACCGCTGGATGCCCAATTTGGGCGCACTGCGAACGGTGGGGACACTCTTTGAAAGTTCGGCCATAGATTTCTACTCGCTTAGGCTTTTCACCACAAAGATCACAAAGATCACAAAGATCACAAAGATCACGAAGAAACACAAAGAGCACAAAGGTTGAGCATTAGATTCTTCGTGTTCTTTGTGCATTCTTTGTGTCCTTTGTGATAGATCAGAAAAACTTAACCCTTGGCTTCTCCTTCGTAAAACACCCAGGTGCGCGCCAGCCGGAACTGCAACGCCGTAATGACCATGATGATGATGAGCAACACCCACGCCAACGCCGAGGCGTAGCCCATCTTGAGGAAAGTGAAGGCGTTGAGATAGAGATACAGGCCATACATCATGGTGCTGTTGGCCGGGCCACCGGGTTGCGAGCTGAGGCCCTGTGTCATGATGAGCACCAGCACAAAGTTTTGCAGCGAGCCAATGACACCCACAATCAAGTTGTAAAAAATCACCGGCGACATCATCGGCACAGTGACGGTTTTGAACTTTTGCCACGGCCCGGCCCCGTCAATCTCGGCGGCCTCATACAAGTGCGCGGGCACACTTTGCAGGCCCGCTAAATAGATCACCATCGAGCCGCCCGCCGCCCACAGGCTCATCAAAATAAGCGAGGGCTTGGACCAGGCGGGCGCGCTCAGCCAGCCCGGCCCTTTGATGCCGATCCAACTGAGCATGGTGTTGATGAGACCGAAATCGGGGTGTAGGATGTTGCCCCACAGCAGCGCCACCGCAATGCCGCTGACCACCGACGGCAGATAAAAGATGGTGCGGAACAACGGCATGCCCACCACCTTCTGGTTTAACAGCAAGGCCAGGCTGAACGAGACGAGCAATCCCAAGCCTACCGAGAAGAAACCGTAGTAGGCCGAGTTCCACAGCGCCGTAAAAAACAGCGGGTCTTTGAACATCGTCACGTAGTTTTGCAACCCAATGAAACTGGGTGCTTCCAACAACGACCAGTCTGTAAGGCCAATGACCAGCGATGCCACTATCGGCCCGAAATCGAACAGGATCAGGCCGATGATCCACGGCATGACGAAGAGATAAAACTCGCGTGCTTCGCGCTTCGCCAGCTTGCCCGTCTTCTGCATCGGCATCAGGCTTCTGGTTTGGTCCAGTCTTTGGGGTGTGGCCATAGTCAACTTAAATCCTATAGAAAGCATTCTGAGCGGAGCGGCGTCTGGCTTCTAAAATGGACTCTTGAAACAAACTACGCCGCGCAGTCGAAGAATGCGCTTGTGGTCGAGCTTGGCTAGCAAAGCTCAACCCTGAGCGCCCTTCGACTGCGGCGACCAATTCGTCAGCAACTTTTTCAGAGGTATCAGGGCCGCCTCCGCTCAGGGTGCTTTACGACAGATTTTCTCTGCGCCCGCGCGACGTCCTTTGTTGTTTACTACTTCACCGCGTTCTTCGCCAAAAGCGGGTCAATTGCCGCGCAAATCTGGTTGGCGGCATCTTTAACCGAAAGCGTGCCTGCCACCACTTGATCCCAGATCGCGCCTGCAGCCTGCGTCACTTCGGCTGTGGCGGGTTGATCCAGAATGTCGTGCTTAGCCAAGCCCGCCAATTCTTCTTGCGCGTTCTTGGCCCCGGCGGGCGCAAACTTGGAGCCGAGATACGACGGCCAGGCCGAGAGCCGGGCCGGGCTGCCGCGCCCCGTAATGCCCCACATGTACGCCTGCCCAGCCGTAGACAGGTAATCATTGAGGTATATCCAAGCTGCATCCGCTGCCTTGCTGTCGCGGGTGATGCCGTAGCCACTGCCTGCACTCGCCATCACATGCGCCTTCGGGCCTTTCGGGAACTTCGCCATGTCCCACTTGAACTTGGAGCCAGCCTGAATGGGCGGGGTGGCCCAGGTGCCATCTACCCACATGGCAATGCGCCCATGCTGGAACGCCGGCCACGAGAGGCCTTGCGTATCGGCAGGTGCGGGCACGGCGCCCTTCGTGCGCAACTCATGCCAGTACTCCAACGCACCAATAGATTCGGGCGAGTTGAGATTGCACTTGGTCTCATCCGGCTCGTTCACATAGCTGCCGCCAAACGGGGCCAGCCAGGTGGGCGACATGGTCGAGTCTCCGGCGTTGGGCGAGCTGCCCAGGCCAAACACTTTGTTCGGGCCTTCGCCTCCGGTGATCTTGAGCGCAGCCGCCTTCATGTCATCCAACGTCCAAGCATCGCTGGGGTAAGCTACGCCCGCCTTATCAAACAAGTCTTTGTTGTAATACAGAATCATGGGGCCTTCGTCGTATGGCACCACCCACAGCTTGCCATCGCGCTGGTAAGACGGCAACGAGGCCGGGAAGAAATCTTCCAGCTTGAAATCTTTCTCGGCGGCGATGTAGTCATCCAACGACTTCAACAAGCCTGCCTTAATCATCTGCTGCGCCCACGAGAAGTGGATGTACGAGATGTCGGGCAAAGCCCCGCCCGCAGCCAGCGTCAGATACTTCTGCCGCAGATCGCCCCAGGCCGTGTTCTCACCTTTGATCTCGATGTTGGGGTGGCGCTGCATAAACAGCGCATCGAATTGCTTCTGGCGCTCGTAGAACGTGGCATCCCAGGCGTGGGCCACCGCCAGCGTCACTTTGGCGGCTGGCTCTGCCACCGACGACTTGGGCCAAGCTGCGTTTGCGCCTTCAGCCGAATCAAACAGGCTGGCTACGGGCGCAGCCTCGGCGGGCTTTTCGGTGGGTGCGGCGGCGGGTGCATCCGCAGCTTTGGGCGCAGTGGCTGGCGGTGCCGCGCAGGCGGCCAATGCTGCACCGCTCATACCCAGCAGGGCACCCAGCCGCAAAATCTGTCGGCGGCTATACCCGCGCTTGCTCAGTTCACGGCCAAACGCCTCTTCTTTTCTAAACTTCATAGACTTTCTCGTTGACATGTGTTTGTTCTCCTTCTGTTTTTTGTAGGGGCGCAGCATGCTGCGCCCCTACGATGCTTACGCACGAACTCCTTTAGAATTGAGATCGGGAAGACTGTTGAGACTCATTCGTCAATACGCATTCCTCCTGTTACAGCTGTGTGGTGCGCGTTGTGTCCCGTCAAAGATTCATCGCGCATCACTCACTCAACAAATGGCTTCTTTCTTCAAACTAGCTCACGCCGTCGCGCTGGGTATTCGGGCCACTCGGCTTTGCTTGTGATGAGCGCCCTTGCTCTGCAAGACCTCGTTGTGTAAGGCTTTGCCATTCATCACAATGGCACCCATCGCGCCATTAACAACATTTGCCGTCTTCATCAAACCAATCGCCTCATTAATTTCTCGCGCACAGGCCAATGCGGCCTCTAACAGCACCTTTTGATCGCACTCGGCCAATAGCGTGTTGATGCAAGGCAGGGTGAGCGCAGCAAATAGCTCGCTGCCTGTAACACCTACAGGCACGCCCACATCGGTTACACATTCGGTGATGTCGCTCTTGGCGATGTGATGGCCCTGCGCACGAATTTGCTGCAAATGCGTTTTGAACGTACGACGCGCACGTTGGCTCATCTCCAAGTATTCTGCGTTTCGTGCCAGCACCTCCTCGCGTAAGTTCGCCTCCGCAAACGCCAACAACAGCCGCCCCGATACGGTGTAGACCAACGGGAAGCGCGTGCCTTCCTCGACCGAGAGCGTGACCGGTAGCGGGCTGCGCGCCCGCACCAGCACCATCATGGTGTCGTGGTGCAAAATTGCCAAATGACAAGCCTGGTGTACTTTTTCGGTCAGCCGCCGCATGGGGCCAATGGCCGCGTCTCGCAAAAATTCAACGGGCGAGTGTGTGTGGCTGAGGTGAAAGAGCTTGAGCGACAGATAGTATCGGCCCGATTGCCCATCGCGCAAAACATAGAAGCGCTCTTCCAGGCAAGCCAGCATGCGGTATATCTCGTTGTGGCTGCGCCCCAGTGCCTGGGCAATTTCGGTGAGGGATTGAGACGAGGCTTGTGCCGAGAGATACTCGATGATTTCGAGCCCCTTCTCCAGAGCGGGTGCCTGATAACTGCGCTTCGTCTGCTTGGACATACGAGTTGCCAACTCGGTTCTCACCGTTAAAACGCGCTTACTTTGTTTACAGCTTTCTTTGCATCTATGAAGACTGTTTTTATATAAGAAAAGAGACAATCGCGCAAATGCGCTTTCAAAAGACCCATTTGATCGCCTGCTGATTGCACAGGCCCAGACCGAACGCATGACCCTTATCACCACCGACCCAACCATCGTTCGGTATGATGTGAAGGTAATTTGGTAAACAAGATCAGGCTTTAGAAATGACAAACAAAATCCCTGTTGCCATCATCGGCGCCACTGGCGCGGTGGGGCAGCGTTTTATTCAGCTTCTTCAAAATCATCCAACATTCCAGATCATGGCCCTGGGCGCCAGCGACCGCAGCGAAGGCAAACCCTATGCTGAGGCCGCGCACTGGATTCTGGACACCGAGATTCCCAAAGAGATTAGAGATTGGAGATTGGGCGCGAGCAATCCTAAATCTCTAATCTCTAATCTCCAATCTCCCCCTCAGTTCGTCTTCAGCGCCCTGCCCAACGACCTGGCCAAAGACATTGAGCCGGCGTTTGCGCAGGCGGGCATGGTGGTGTTTAGCAACGCCTCGTATTACCGTATGGGGGCGGATGTGCCCCTGGTGATCCCAGAAATTAACTGGCAACACTTGAACTTGATAAAGGCGCAACGCACACAGCGCGGCTGGAGCGGCGGCATTGTGTGCAACACCAATTGCAC
>JAYTNY010000778.1:0-9327 GCA_043748055.1 Roseobacter sp. | reverse complement strand
TAGTTGATCTGCGCCCCAATCAAAAATTGGCAATAATCCAGCCGGCTCACTGTTGCTATCATGATCCCTATCTTCCTTCATTCCCGTAAGTCCTAAGCTAACTTGTGCAAAGCATCCTGAGCGGAGGACGGCTCGAACTGCATGACGAAGGCTATAGCGATTACGCCGTCCACAGTCGGAGGATCGCTCTATGTCGAGTTTTGTGTGCGAAGCTCATCACGGTGTGCGTCCTTCGACTGCGGGCTGGCAGTTAAGTGCGCGTGACTAACTTGATTCCAAGCCAGCCCTCCGCTCAGGATGCTTTGCATGAGATTTTTGAATTGCGTCAAGGACGTTATACCCAGAATGGTCAACTTGACAATCGAACCGGTTCGACTTAAATCCCCCTGTTCGTTGCAAGAGGGACGTGAACAGATTTGATGTTTGCGTTTTACACGTTGTTTACTACACTTCTCAAGTAACCTTTTGTCTTGGTTTAATCTCATCCAGTCTCATGAAATAGTGGAATGAGCCGCATGACTCAACTAGTATCTGAATCACCCGCACCGTTGGCTTCATCTCGATCCGCGACCCAGCCCATCCTCGACATCAAAAACCTCAAGACCTATTTTTTTCTTGAGCGCGCGACGGTGCGCGCATTGGATGGCGTAAACCTTTCGCTGATGCCCGGCCAAACGTTGGGCTTGGTCGGCGAGAGCGGCTGTGGCAAGAGCATGATGGCGATGTCGGTGATGCGCCTGTTTCAGTCGCCACCCGGCAAGATCGTAGATGGCGAAATAAATTTGGTGCGGCGCAATGGCAAGACCGTAGACATTGCCAAGCTGGACCCGCGCGGCGAGGAGATGCGCAACATTCGCGGTGGCGAAATCTCCATCATCTTCCAAGAGCCAATGACCTCGCTGAACCCGCTGCGCACGATTGGCGACCAGATTGCCGAAGCCGTGAAGATTCACCAGAAGGTGGACAACAAACAGGCCCTGGCCCGCGCCGTAGAGATGCTGACCCGCGTGCAGATGAGCGCGCCTGAGCAGCGATCCAAACAATACCCGCACCAGCTCAGCGGCGGCATGCGCCAGCGCGCCATGATCGCCCTGGCCCTCTCGTGCAACCCCTCTATTTTGATTGCCGACGAACCGACGACGGCGTTGGACGTAACCGTGCAAGCGCAGATTTTGGATCTGATGCGCGCGTTGCAGAACGACTTTAACTCCTCCATCATTTTGATTACGCACAACCTGGGCGTAGTCTCGCAGATGGCCGAGCAGGTCGCCGTCATGTATCTGGGCAAGATCGTGGAGTTTGCGACCACGCGCGAGTTGTTTCATCATCCCTTGCACCCGTACACAGTGGGCTTGCTGAGTTCGGTGCCGGTGTTGGGGCGCAAGGGCAAGCAGACGTTGGTGCCGATTAAGGGCATGGTGCCCTCACCCACTGAGGTCATTCACGGTTGCGCCTTTGCCGACCGCTGCCCGCATGTGATGGATATTTGCCGCAAGGAAAAGCCGCCGCTGAAGGAGTATGCCCCTGGGCATCTGGCAGCGTGCTGGCTGCATGACAAGTGATGTTACGCAATAGCAAACTAACCCCGCGAGTAAGCATTCTGAGCGAAGTCGAAGAATGCGGGCTATGCCGAGCTTGGCGAGAGAAGTTCCGCCGTGTCCGCACCCTTCGACTTCGCTCAGGATGCTGTGCAGTGGATTTTTTTGCTTGTGCGTACGTCAGAGAATAAGTGATGCGTTAGGCCACAGTTCATGTGCGTTGCACACGACATCATGGCTTTGAAATGCAATTCGTGAATAAAGGAGGCAAGGCTTATTAAAAAGAACAATCCCGTCGATTAGGCGGACTGCACATGAATCCCAAGTGTGCCCAGATCAATCTCAGAAAGAAGATTTGATTGAGACCGAATTCCAAGATGAAAGTTTAGGAGAAACCAAGATTTATATGATTGACCAAAAGATTTCACGCCGAGATGTAGTTAGACTTGCGGCACTGGGTAGCGCAGGCGCTTTGTTGGCGGCTTGCGCAGCCCCAGCCGCAGCGCCCGCCGCCCCTGCTGCTCCAGCCGCCCCTGCTGCGCCGGAGCCAGTCAAGGCAACTGAGGCCCCTGTTGCGGCCCCCGCCGCGATGGGCAAAGTGATGGCCCCTATCCCCTACCCCGATGCACCTGCGCTGGATGTAGGCAGTGCAGTCGCCAAGCGCCTGCCCATTAACCAACTCGTCACCTACAAGGCGCTGGATAAATATTCCGAGCCAGACTGGGTGGCCAAGCTGGTAGCCGATGGCAAGTTGCCCGCCGTGAAAGACCGCCTGCCCAAAGAGCCCCAGGTGGTGCTGAGCAGCGGTATGACCGATGGCCCTGGCGAGTACGGCGATCTGTGGCGCGGCTTCTCGGCCTGCCCCACTGCTGGCTGGAACAACTTTGCCGGCACCACCGCTGGCTGGTTCGGCATCGAGAGCTACAGCACCAATCACGCCTGTCTGGTCAAGACCGGCCCGTTGTATCGTGCCGATCAAGACATCGAGCCAATCCCCAACACCGCCAAGAGCTGGGAGTGGTCTGCCGATGGTATGTCGCTCACCTTCCACTTGATCGAAGGCGCGAAGTGGTCGGATGGCAAGCCCTTTACCGCCGATGACGTGGTCTTCACCTGGGAAGGCTATGTGGTGGACAAGAACGTGAACGCAGGCCGCAAGCTGGATGCCTACAAGTATGGCGAGAAGGACACTACGCTGGAGAAGATTGACGATTACACAGTCAAGTTCACCTTCGGCGCAGCCAAGCCGTTGAATGTGTTCTACAACCTCAACGAGTCGTTCTTGATTGAGCCAGCGCACATTCTCAAGCCCTTGCACCCGGCTTTCAGCAACGCCAGCCCGAAGCCGAGCTACAAGGACTTCGAGAACGCGCTGCCGCCCGACAAGCTGCCGATCCCGACGATGGGCCCCTGGGCGCCGACCGAGTACAAGACCGACGAGTTGCTCATCATGCGCCGCAACCCCTACTTCTGGAAGGTGGACGAGAAGGGCCAGCAGTTGCCCTACATGGACGAAGTGCAATACAAGAAAGGCCCCAGCGGTATTGGCCGCGACTTGTGCACCATGTCCGGTGATTGCGATCACATGAACCTGGAGAATCCCAGCTCATACGTGAACGCCATGACGAAGGCCCAAGACCCGACGGCAAAGTTCTCCGTCAACTGGGGCCCCGAGTTGCTGGTCTATCGCATTTTCTTCAACTTCTCAACCGTGGCTGGTGTGAAGGATGACCGCGACAAGGCCACCCGCGCATTGTTCCGCGATGTGAAGTTCCGCAAGGCGCTGAGCTATGCCACCGACCGCGAGGGCATCGCTCAGTCCATCATGCGTGGGCCGTTCCTGCGCGCCTATGCGGGTGGCATCTACCCAGGTTCCCCGGCGTTCGATCAGAAGTCGGTGGTTTATCTGCCGTATGACGTGGAATCGGCCAAGACGTTGTTGGATGAGTTGGGCTTGAAGGACACCAACGGCGATGGCATCCGCGAGTTTGGCGAGGGCCCGGCGAAGGGTCAGCCGCTCGTCTTCCAGGTGCGCGCCTCCGAGGACGCAGCCGAGACCCAGAGCGTGGCCGAAGCCTTGGTCAATCAGTGGGCTGCGGTGGGTGTCAAGATCAACATGCGCACGACCACAAGCGCAGTGTGGACGGACATGAACAACGCATCGGAATGGGACATGACCGTAGACCGTGGTGGTCAGGCGTATGCCTTGCCGTTCACCAACGTCACCGATCTGGCGCCGCTCACCAAGAACTTTGTGCGCCATCGAGAGGGCGAGAAGCCCCGCGAGTTCATGGACTTCGAGCCGAAGTTGGTGGAGTTGGT
This sequence comes from Roseobacter sp., assembly GCA_043748055.1. Taxonomy (GTDB): domain Bacteria; phylum Chloroflexota; class Anaerolineae; order J036; family Brachytrichaceae; genus JANMVQ01. The sequence goes on along the minus strand of JAYTNY010000778.1, from coordinate 5,467 downwards.
CAAGAAGTATCGCGATACCTTTGACACAGCCGAGCGCAACGCGATCATGTCTGAGTACAACCACCTCTACACCGAGAATGTGTATGACTTGGGTGTGTTCAGTGGTCGCTATGGCCTGGGTCTGGCAAAGCGCAGCAAGAACGTGCCTGCCGCCACGCCGGTGTTTATGTACACCTGGGTGGAAGACGCGATCATGTTGGAGCAAATCTGGACGCCGAAGGCCGATCAGTTGAAGCAGAACCGACCCGACACGGTGCCGGTGTACGCAGCGTAGTTCGAAGCAAGCGCCCCCTTCCCCCAACCCCTCCCCCGCGAATCAGAATTCGCAGGAGAGGGGGAGTTCCGGCTCCCTCTCCCGTTCCGACGGGGGAGGGTTGGGGAGGGGGCGGGGGCCAAGAGGTGGCATGGTCAATTACATTATTCGCCGTTTAATCATCGCGGTCTTTATGCTGCTGGGCGTTGCCTTTGTCTCGTTCATGGTCATTCAGTTGCCACCCGGAGACTTTGCGACGAACTACAAGGCATTCTTGTTGGGCCAACCCGGCATGACCGAAGAACAGGCCGAAGCAGCTGCCCAACGGGTGCGCGTTCAATATGGCTTGGATCAGCCCGAGACCGTGCAGTTCTTTAACTGGATCAAGGGCATCGTCACCGAAGGCAAGTTTGGCTTTTCGTTGGCCTATCGCAAAGATGTGGGCGAGGTCATCGCCGAGCGATTGCCCAAGACTTTATTGCTGGCGTTGCTCAGCCATGCTATATCGAGCGTCGTCGGCATTGGGCTGGGCATCTTTGTGGTGCCCAGAAAGTATGGCTGGATAGATAACATCTCCGCCATCCTCTCGTTTATTTTTACCTCAGTGCCACGCTTTTGGCTGGCGTTGGTCATCTTATATATCCTGGTGTTCTGGTTTGGGCAGCCCAGCATTTCGTCCTTCTTCTCAAACGAATATGTGATTGCGCCGTGGAGTTTGGCGCGCGTATGGGACATGCTGAAGCATATTTGGCCGGTGTTGTTGGTGGCGGGGTTAGGCGGCGTGGCGCGCAACATGCGCGTGATGCGTGGCAACTTGCTGGATGTGATGGGATCACAATTTGTGACCACCGCCCGCTCCAAAGGGCTGACCGAGGCCGATGTGATGCTGCGTCACGCCGTGCCCAACGCCTTGCATCCCATCGTCGCTTTTCAAGGCACGGTGTTGCCGTACATGATTGCGGGCGAGTTAGAAGCCGCTGTGGTGTTGAACCTGCCGACGATGGCCCCCATGTTTGCAGCGGCACTCACCACACAGGATATTTACATCTCGGCCTGCTTCCTGCTTATTTCCGGCGCTTTAATCATTTTGGGCAACCTGCTGGCCGATATTTTCTTGGCCGTTTTGGATCCGCGCATTCGATACAGCTGATTGGTGAATGGGGATTAGTGACTGGTGATCAACGATCCATCAGTCACCAATCCCCAATCACTAATTCCTAACATTTCATGAATACTCCAACCCCCCTCGACATTGACCGGGCGCTCATTGCGAGCGACAAGAGTGAAAGTTATGCCCAGCTTGTATGGCGACGCTTTCGGCGCAGCCGCGTCTCGATTGTGGGCGGACTCATCGTTCTGATTTTGGCAACCATGTCGATCTTCGCCGATTTCTTTTCGCCTACTTCTATTTATCAGCAGGACCTGAAGAACGCTTTTATCTCGCCCCAGCAAATTCACTTTATAGATAGCACAGGCACTTTTCATTTGCGGCCTTTTGTTTACAAGCTGGGCAACACCATTGATCCCAAGACTTTTCAGGTGGCCTGGGTTGAGGATACAAAGACGATGTACCCCATCCAGTTTTTTGTAAATTCCTGGCCCTACAAATTGTTGGGCCTCTTCCCGACCGATGTTCACCTAATCGGCGTTGAGAAAGGTGGCTCGCTTTATATGCTGGGCACCGACAAGCAGGGCCGTGATTTATTTGGCAAGTCCGCCGAAGCTGGGCGCATCTCGCTCACTATGAGTTTGTTTGGCACCATCGTCAGCATCATCGTCGGCTCGGTGGTCGGCGTTACCTCCGGCTATTACGGCGGTCGAACCGACGACATCATTCAACGCATCGTCGAATTCGTGAATGCCTTCCCGCAGTTGCCGTTGTGGCTGGCGTTGGCTTCTATCGTCCCGCGTACAGCAGATTCGTTCACCATCTTTGTCATCATGTCGCTCATCTTTGCATTGCTCTCGTGGACGACGCTGGCCCGCGAGGTGCGCGGCAAAGTGCTCTCGCTGCGGCAGACCGATTTTGTGCTGGCGGCCAAAGAGATGGGCGCTTCTGACGCGCGCATCATTTTCAAGCATCTGTATCCGAACACCCTCAGCCACGTCATCGTGGTGCTCACGCTCACCATCCCCGGCATCATTCTGGCCGAGTCATTTCTTAGCTTTTTAGGCATCGGCATTCAAGAGCCGCTGATTAGTTGGGGCTTGCTGATGCGCAACGCCAGCAACCTGCAAACCCTGGGCCAGCAACCCTGGATTTTGACCCCGGTCATCTTCATCATCTTCGCTGTGCTGGGCTTCAACTTTTTGGGGGATGGCCTGCGCGATGCGGCTGATCCATATTCAACGAGGTAGTTTTTACGGCAAGCGAAATTTGCGCGGGTAGCCGCAAGCTTTAGATTGCGCTCCATATATGACTAGCGAACGCCGACCCATAAGGTCCCGGCCAAGACCCGTGCAGTTGTCACTCATATATTGGGCGCAGGCTAAAGCCGTGCGGCTACCACTCGTCATAAGCAGCTTGATTGTGCTGCCTGCGCTCATGGTTTTGCTGGCTGCTTGCACAAACGAGGATGCCTCTGTCCGTCTGCCTACAACTTTCTCCGGCGTGGTGATGGGCGCAAATGGCCCAGTGGCCGATGCCATTGTTCAAATTCAAGGCACGCCCCATCAAACCAAAACAGCACAAGACGGGCGGTTTACATTGGCAAGCTTGGGCGGCAGTAACCCGATAACAATCACCGCATGGGGTGCTGAGCATTTCATCGCCTGGGTAACACTGGACCCCAAGAAACCAACGTGGTCGGAAGATGGCGACGGCAAGGCCGTTGGGCTGCGTCTCTCGCTTAAGCCGTTGTTTGATGGCGATAACCACGAATACACCTGGTTTCAGCAAGATGGCGTTTCGGGCGCGGCCAGTTGCGGCTTGTGCCACCGCGAATACAAAGAGTGGCAGGCCGATTCGCACGCCCGGTCCGCCATCAACCCCCGCTTTATTACGATGTTTCGCGGGACAAATATGGCGGGCCAGAAGGGCCAGCTCACCCAAATGGTGAGCATGGACAAAGCCTTGCCCGCTGATCCGGCGCTACCCGATTACGGCCCCGGCTTTCGGCTGGACAACCCCGACCACGCAGGCACGTGCGCAGCCTGCCATACGCCGCTGGCCGCCAAGACACCCGCCACCAACAGTTGCGCCTGGTCGGGCTGCCACACCAGCCTTACAGCCGACCGCGCCGAGGCCGCCAAAGTAGGCACAGATGTTCGCGGTGTGTTGCCGGTGGGCATGGCTGGGGTTGCAGAAGAGGGCGTGACCTGCGAGTTTTGCCACGTGATTAACGGCGCAACGCTGGACCCCAAAACAAATTTGCCACCACCGGACATGCCGGGCATTCTCTCGTTGCACATGCGCCGCCCACCCAACGGCGCGCACCAGTTTATTGGCACGCTGACGGATGCCAACCGCGAGCAAGTGACCTACTCGCCGTTTATGGCACAGAGCCAGTTTTGCGCAGCCTGCCACTTCGGCGTGTTCGGCGGCGTGGTCAGCAACATGAAGATGACCGGAGGCACGGTAATCTACAACTCGTATGGCGAGTGGCTGGACAGCCCGTATAGCAACCCTGACACGGGCAAGACCTGTCAGGATTGCCACATGCCGAATAAAGACACGCAATACTCTGTGCCGCCAGAGAAAGGTGGCGTGGCGCGCGGCCCTGGCAACTATCACGATCACACCATGCCGGGCGGCAACAGCCAGGCCTTGTTGTGGAGCGCCGTAAGCATGACCCCGACCGTAACGCGAGAGGGCGAGAGTGTGCGCGTGCAAGTCCAAATCACCAACGACAAGACCGGCCACGCCGTGCCCACCGATGCGCCCATGCGCTCGGTGATGTTGATTGTGGAAGCCGTAGACGCGAACGGCCAGCCCTTGCCGTTGCAGCAAGGGCCAACGTTGCCAGAGTGGACGGGCAATTACGCTGGGCAAGCGGGCAAAAGTTTTGCACGCATCCTAAAAGACAACTGGACGGGCGAGACGCCCACTTCGGCGTTTTGGCGGCAGGTGACGGTGGTGGAAGACACGCGCCTGTTCCCATTCAAGCCGGATGCGACCGAGTATGTCTTTGAGGTGCCGAGTGGCGCAGCCGCGAAGGTGAATGTAAAACTGGTGTATCGGCGTGCGTTTCAAAAACTGGCGCAACAGAAAGGATGGAACGACCCGGATATGACGATGGCTGAAGTGAGTGTTGAGGTGAAGTGAAACTTTGCAATAGAGCATCCTGAGCGAAGTCGAAGGATGCGGACGCGGCGGAACTTCTCTAGAGTAGCTCGGCATAGAGCGCATCCTTCGACTTCGCTCAGGATGCTTATCGGTGTGATGACGTTGAAACAGTAAACCATGACGAACACAAAAGACAACTTAATTCTTGAAGTCAGCAACTTGAAGATGTACTTCCCGCTCTACCAGGGCATTACCCAGCGGCTGGCTGGGCACGTGAAGGCGGTGGATGGCGTGAGCTTCAACTTGCGCGAGGGCGAGGTGCTGGGGCTGGTAGGCGAGAGCGGCTGCGGCAAGACTACCGTGGGCCGCACCATCCTGCGGCTATACGACCCCACCTCCGGCGAGGTACGCTTTCGGCGCAAGAGCGGCGATTGGGTGGACATCGCGCGCATCACCCAGAAAGACATGAAACCCATTCGCCAGGAAATGCGCATGATCTTTCAAGACCCGTTCAGCTCGCTGAACCCGCGCATGACCGTGAAAGACTTGATTGCCGAGCCGTTAGAGATTCACGGCATTGCGAAGGGCAAAGAGGCCGAGGCGCGCGTGGCCGAGTTGATGACCTCGGTTGGTCTCAACGCCAGCTACATGCACCGCTACCCGCACGAGTTCTCTGGCGGGCAGCGCCAACGCATTGGTTTGGCGCGCACGCTGTCGCTCAACCCGCGCCTCATCGTGGCCGACGAGCCAGTGTCGGCGCTGGATGTGTCGGTGCAGGCTCAGGTGCTAAACCTGTTGCAAGAGCTTAAAGACCAGTTGGGCCTCACGCTCATTTTCGTCGCGCACGATCTGTCGGTGGTCGAGCACATATCAGACCGCGTGGCCGTGATGTATGTAGGCAAGATTGTGGAGTTGGCTGAGACTGAAACCTTGCTAACCCAACCGTTTCACCCCTACACCGAGGCTCTGCTCTCAGCCATCCCACCGGC
>JAYTNY010000777.1:0-2970 GCA_043748055.1 Roseobacter sp. | reverse complement strand
TGGTTGGGGGCGAGCCATTCGTAGTGTCGGTATTCGCTCATGGGAGATTTTGGGGTTGATGAGTTAAATATCTCTCATTACATCAAATTGGGTTTTCTGGTCTCATCTTGCGAACTTCATCGACTAGGTAATCGTACCATCCACGGCGTGAGCAATAGTTAATCAGATTCAATACTTGGCTAGGTTTAGTATCCCCGCCTACATCTTCCAGAGAAATATCTGCCGAAATAGCATTCGACAAATTGCTGCAAAGATATGCTAGGTCGTAGCTATCGAATCTTTCGATTAGGTAATTACGAAGAGACCTTTTTTCTGGTAATAGCGATTTGATAGCAGGTTCACTTTTTGACTGAGTCGGTGTTTGAGTGTTATCCCAGCCAATTACTGGTCGAATTCTTTTCAGTTGTTCTATAAGTTCTGATAACCGGCTTCGGTTTGAGCAGTATTCAATTAAAGACTGTGCTTTGCTGGTCAATGTCTCACCATAAAGTTCTTCAAGTGGAATGTGCATTTCGAAGCAGAACATGTTCAGCTCACTCAAATCGAAAGCTTGAACAATCTCTTGTCTTAAGCGGGCTAGACTAGTCTGACTAAATTTAACTGATGTTGAATTGGTTTCTAACGATTCACTTTTTATTGAGCTGTTTTCTATGGTTTCGTTCGTCTTTTCACTAAGCAATTCAAGCCAGTTGATATTAGGTCTTGTTTTCAGACATGCGTCCACTAAGTCATTAATACGCTCACGACGCACAAAATATAGAAGCACTTGTTGAATCTTTTCTACAAGCGTCACTCCTTTTAATGATTCGTACTCGACATTCAGATCGGCGCACAAAAACCTTATATCTTCTAAGTTGAAACGGGATCTCATCAATTGACGAAATTGCGCAAGACGTTCATTGGAGATTTCTGATTTCAACTGAGGCGCATTCACCCAATCCACCCCCAGCCTCAACTGCCCCAATGCATACACTAAACTTGGCAAATCCTCACGGCGTGTCACAAAGTAATCCACCAATTGTTGTGCCTTCACCTGCTGGTCTATGCCGCGCACGCGGCTGCTATCTAGCCCCAAATCCAAATAAAACGCATCTAACTCATCATCGTTAAATCGCGCCACAATTCCCTCTACCAACGTGGCCAAATAATTTGGCGTGGGGTTGCGCAGGTTCTCGGGCAAGGCTTGCCTGGGGGTGCGAGTGGTTGGATGGGCTTGCGATTCGGGCGTGATTTTTCTGCTGACAAAAGCCACGCGTTGCAAGGTATTGAGATACAACACGGGCAATCCCCAATCCAATTCATCACTTTGTGATAGAGCAATACGCGCTGCGGACAAAGCCGCCTCCACATTTTGGCCTGCGCCTAGCGCCCGATAAAACGCATGGTTGAAGACTGAGCCGCCTGTGCTGGAAAGCGCACCCTGCATCCCGATAACGGCTGGGACGCTCTGGCTCAGCACCGAAGCGGGACTGGATATGTCATTCACATCATCGCGGCGGGCAGACCGGCTGGCGGTGAACACGGCCAAAGCCATGTTGTGCTGCGTCGGCATCATTTCGGCTAATCGGCTTGCATCAATGCGTTGGGCTGCGCCATCGGCAGAGGTAAACACCAGCGTGCCCTGGCCGCGCACCCGGCTTTCCTCGGTTGCATCCACCTCAAAATAACCCTGGCTGCCCACATGCAATACAGTAGCCGTTTCTTGGGCAGCCCGCAGTGCGGCTTGAAACTGATCCAAGCTGGCTTGCGAAATGGTTTCGAGTTGAAACGCTGTTGCATAGCTCAGGCTTTCTCGAAGGGTCTTGGCTTCCTGATCCAAATCCATGACCGTAAACTCGGGCATGGTTGGGCTGGAAAGCAGCGCGGTGAACTGCACGCCGATATCTGGCAGTGTCGGTATGCGCAACACCTCCTGGTTGGGGTTAACGCGAACCATAGAAACTCGTGGGTTGAGTGCGATGTATCCCTCTATCCGTTCTCTTGGCTCTCCTTGTTCTCTTTGTTCTCCTTCTGCCATGGTGGCTTCTTCTTTAAGAAATGCGTATTCCCAAGGCAGGCTGGCTAACACGGGCGGCGCAAAAATGCGAATGCGAATGCGCTCATTCGGCTTTAGTTGGCGATAGGCATCGGTAAACAATCGGCGCACACCTAAGCCCAAGAGAACCTCGGCTAAAAGCTCGCCTAAACGCCTGATCTCGTCAGCATTCAGCCTGTCACGATACAACTCCTGGCAAAGACGACGTTGTTCGCCAAATGCCCTAACGGTAAACCCGCCGCCTTTGCCCTCATCGCCCACGCGCACCTCGGCTCGCACACTTTCTTCGCCCTCGCTCAGCCAGCGATGTTCTGTAAATCGCACATCAAAGTTAATGTAGCGAATGCCTAATTTGCGTATCGGCCTCGTCCGGCCAATTTCACCCCAATAGCCGTCGGGCAATGCACCCACCAACTCCTCCCGCTGTGTCGCCGAAAGCTGCGCCCCCAGCTTATTCGTCAACACATACATACGGTGCGCCTCGGCCAAGGCGACTTCTGTGGGCAGGGCATCCGTCTTCTTGAGTTGAGCCAGCAGCGCGGCGAACTCGGCTTCGGGGTTCAGCACCATCATGGCAGCGCTGTGTTGCACCTGTTGCAAGCGCTCGTCGCGGGCGTCCTCGGTATTGGTGTTCATATAGCGCACCAAAAAGCGGGCCACCGTTGCGCCGCGCTCGGGGTGGTCTTCGCGCATCTCTTGTAGCAGGGCATCGCGCACGGATGTCTCCATCTCAAACACCTCAAAGCCCACCACATTGCACAGGCGCGAAAGCAATAAATCGGCCACGGCAGTGTAAGGCGCGTGCGGCACAAACTCGGCCATCAGTTGGTAAAGCAGTTCGGGGGTAATCGCCAGCGGCACTGCTGCTACGCATGCCAGCTCCAAATGCGCCAGCCCAAAGCGGCGAAAAAACGTTTGCACGCGTTTTTGTTCGG
>JAYTNY010000776.1:0-4228 GCA_043748055.1 Roseobacter sp. | reverse complement strand
GCCGCTAAAAATTTCTTCACTAAATCAGGATTCGCTTTTAGAAACTTGCTGCTGACAATAACCAACGTGGTGCTGAACTTGCCATCGGGCCACTGCGCACGCTCGTCAATAAACACTTGCCCGTTGGCCTCTTGCAACAGTCGCGTGCCCCAGGGTTCCGGCACCCACGCGCCATCTAACTCGCCCTTCTTAAATAGCGTCAAAATATCCGGATTCTGGCTCGGCAAAATAGTCACCGTGCCGCCCTCATCCGTGCTGGTCAACCCGTTTTCTTGCAGGTAATGCCGCAGCGCCACATCTTGTGTACCGCCTTTCTGCGGCGTCGCCAATGTCTTGCCCTCCAAGTCTTTGGCCGTTTTGATGTTGGCCCCAGGCCGCACCACAAAATATGCCCCGCCACTGCTGGCACCCACAATCACGCGCAACGACTCACCATGACTTCGGACAAAGCCGTTGATGGCTGGGCTTGGGCCGACATAGCCCAGGTCAATCTCGTCCGACCACAATGCCTCAATCAGTGCTGGCCCCGCGTTAAACGATTTCACCTCCAGCTTTATGCCCGCCCCCAACGCCTGCTGAAATGTGCCACGCGCCACGCCCACCAGCCCCACCGCGTGCGTCACGTTTGGGAAGTACGCCAGCCGCACCGTCGGTGTATCGGTTTGAGGTGAACCAGTTGAACGACATGCGCTCAACACAAAACCCAAAATCAATGCTGCCCACAACCCAACATGAGGTCGCTTCTTCTTAATCATCAAATGCCCTTCGTCTTCTTCGTGTCCTTCGTGTCCTTCGTGGTGAAAAACAAATCGCCCTCTCGTCAAACCAGACCGAGAGGGCGATACAGTGTTGTAGCTCACACACGCCGCTCATCTCCCAGTTGCTCTGACGGAATTGGCACCTTGCTTGAATCAAGGTTGCCGAGGTTTCATCGGGCCGTTCCCTCCACCTCTCTGGATGAGTGTCTATTCAGTTTTTAGAACGGGGCAGATAGTAAGAAACGCACAAGGGTTTGTCAATGCATTTTTGGCAAACGCAACCTTTTGCTTGCCTTGTGTGACTATGAACAACACATGGTAGGTGTATTACAAGGGTGACGGGCGAATCGTCACACGAAAGGTGCCACGCACTTTCCGGAGTGCGTGGCACCTGACACAAAACACTGAGTGGGAGATTCACTCACTCCGCAATCAACTTCTCAATCCACCTGCGCGTCTCTTCATAGCCGCCCTCCCCGATATGTGTAAAGCGAACCACGCCGCGCTTATCCACCAAATAGCGCGCAGGCCAATAGCGGTTTCTATAGCGCGTCCAGTTCGCAAAGTCATTATCCAAAGCAACCGGATACTTGATGCCCAATCGCTTCACGGCGTCTTTTACGTTGTTCAGCTTTTTCTCGTAATCAAACTCCGGCGAATGCACGCCAACGATTGTGAAGCCCTTCGTCTCGTAATCTGCATACATTTCCACCAACTGTGGAATCACATGTTGACAGTTTATTCACCCAAATGTCCAAAACTCCACCATCGTCACTGTGCCGCGCAGGCTGTCCCAACTGATGGGTTGCGCGGCGTTGATCCAGGTGTCGCTTTGGATGAACGGCGCAAGCGGCCCTTCGGGCAATGGCTCTGGCGGGGTGGTGGGCTGGATGAGAACCGCCGCCACCGATTCGGCGGTGGGCGCTGAAATCGCCACCGCAGGTTGCGTGGGTCTGGTTTGCGGTGTGGCTGCCGCCTTCGCTGGCTCTGCCTTTTGCGGCTGGGCTACATCAGTTTTTGTCGATGGAGCCGAACTTTGGTTTGCTTCCGGTGAGGCACACGCCCCCAACCCCACCGCCAAACCACTCAACACAAGTTGCGTAAATTTTCGTCTTTGCATTTTTTGCATAGTGAACCTCCAGCTCAGAAGCTACGCAAAAAATGTTACAAAACCATGACGCAAAATAATTACGTTCGCTCTTCCTCCGGCTTCAACGAAACGAAACTGCGATACAACGCCAGGTCATACGCAATCTTCAACGCCCCAGCGATAAAGAATGGCGCGCTAAACCAACCCGCTCCCGCCCGCAACATGAGGCCGGTCAGCATTGGCCCCACTGTGCTGCCCACGCTGCGCGCAATGCCGGTTACGCCTGCGGCGGCACTGCGCTCCTCGGGTTGCACCACCGCCATGGTGTAGCTTTGGCGCGTCGGCACATCCATCTGGCTGATGGAAAACCGCGCAAGCAGCACAACCACCGCCAGTGGCAAGTTGGGCATCAGCGGCACCAGCATCAGCAAAATATTGGATGGGACGTGTGTAAACACCATGGTGTTGATGAGGCCGATGCGCTTGGCAATGCTGGCCGCGCTGAGGGCTGAGATGCCCGCCAAAATATTCGTCGCAAAGAAGATGCTGCCCAGCAGCGCGGGCGATACGCCAAATTTTTGATATAGCCAATACGCCACAAAGCTGTCCAACACCAATGAGCCGCCAAACGCATCCAGCGCAAACAGCGCCGAGAGCTTGAGCACAATATTGCGCGACCGTGTGAGGCCGAGAAAGGGTGATTGCGTGGGCTTGATCTTGGCAACCTCAACTTCAACGCTTGGCGTAGCACGTGCGAAGAGCGCCATCAGCACCAACCCCAACAAGCCATACGCCACCACCAAAACGCGGTAGCTGTTGAGCGGGGATGCACCTGCGTTTTGCAACACCTGTGCCGCGCCGCCGCCCGCCATCGCGCCCGCCGCTGTGGCGAACGAACCGGCCAGGTTGTACCAGGCAAACGTTTGGGTGCGCTTCTCGCTGGGCAGCAATTGCGTTAATGCGGCTTGCTCGATTGCCAAGAACGGCCCCACCTCTTTGCCGCTGGGGCTGATGACGCCGATGACGGCGGCGATGAGCAGCACGACATAGTTGTCGGTGATGGCAAACGCAACGCCTGCCAACACCATCAGCAGCGCGCCCGCCAGCAACATGCGCTTGCGGCCTATGCGGTCGGCGTTGGTCGTAATCCACAACGAGATGGCGGCGTCGCCCGCCAGCGTGAGCGAGAACAGCAGGCCAATCTGCGGCTCGCTGAGGCCAAGCTGCGCCAGATACAGCGCCAGCACCACCGAGAGCAGGCCATAGGCGAACATGCGGGTGATGCGGGTGGCGAAGAGCAACCGAAGTTCAGCGCCCTGAACGCTCAAGGCTTGAAGTCCCCTTCCAGTTTGCCTTGTGCCACCATCGCCTTGCAATAGGCATATAGCGCATCGTAGACAATCCACTCGGCTTTGTTGTGTTCCATGTCGTCCTTGTAGCCCAAGTGTCGAAAGCCCTCGGCGATGGCTTCCAGGCCCGGGCCTTCGGGTTGATGCCAAAGTGTATTGTCGGTGTCGGCCCCGTTCACAATCTTGCCCATCAACCGTAGGGCGGGGGCATCATAGAGGTTGTATTTGCGTAAGATCGCCTCGAACGAACATTCCTTGCCGTGGTGGCCCAGTTCCACATCCTTCACGTCATACGGGATGGCGTTTTCTTTAGCCGCCACTTCCATGATCTTGTCGGCTGGCACAAATAGAAACTCAGCGTCCTTATCTACAAAATGCGTAATAAGCCAGGGACAAGCCACACGATCTACTTTTACTTTTTCACGGGTAATCCATTTCATGATTGGGTCTCCTGTCGCACAGTATGAGTCACCTTGTCAATCTTGTGGCTGATGCCATACTTGCCGCTGCTTCGGTAGACTGATGCGATACGCAAATAAAGGAGATATGCCCATGAAACCCCAAAATTCTCGCGCGGCTGTTGCGGCGCTTGTGCTGATGAGCCTAATCAGCGCCAACGCAGCCCAAGCCCAGGCCCCCGGCCCTGGCACCGACCGACCGACTCCCATTGACGGCGGCCCTATCATCGTAGATGCGGCAGCCGCAGGCGAAGACATGACCGATCAAATCATCATCAAATATCGCGGCAGCGGCCCCGGCACTGCCGGTGGTGTGCGCCTGCCCAACGTGGCCCAACTCAGCGCCAACGCCAGCGATGTGCTGGGCGGCGAGGTGCTGAGCTACGCTCGCGCATTAGACGATGGCGATCACGTCCTCAAGCTCACCAACAAGATTGGCCTGGGGCGCGTGCGGGCCATTGCCGCGCGCTTTGCTGCTCAGGCCGATGTGGAATACGCCGAGCCAGACCTCATCATGCAACCCGTGCTGACGCCCAACGACACGAACTACCCGACGCAATGGGATTTGTTCGC
>JAYTNY010000775.1:0-3712 GCA_043748055.1 Roseobacter sp. | reverse complement strand
AGTGTTGAGATATGCTATCTTCAAACCCTCCTGCATCTTGAAAATCAAGAGTATTTTGTTGTCTGTTTAGCGTTATTTCACGGTTCCGACCTTTTGCCCATCCAAACAAAAGGCCGCTTCGATATCGAAGCGGCCTTTTTGTTTTATACGGGGGCTTTGCTGCCTAAAGGCCTGGTGCTTAGCCGCTGATGGCAAAACGTTTGCGTAAGAGTCGCAAATCCTGAATGTCCTTGTCCTGAAGCTGGTAGCCGGTATGCGTACGCATATGCATGGCTGCCGAGAGGCATTGCACCGGCGATCCCGCAATGATGCCCTGCCCTTTCAGGGCATCGAGTGAAAAGGTCACGCTGCAATCCCATGCTGGTGTTCCGCAGCCGCGTTCGTCGACATGTAGCACATGCACATCAATCTCACATCCATGTGCATCTTTTAGCACGAACGCAGTGGCGACCTCGCCCCCAGTCTCACCCGTTCCGATCAGGAGTACGTGCCCTTCGTGTCGGAGCCACCGGTTCTCGCCCCAGATTTCTTTCAAGATGAAGCCGCGCTGACTGAGTACCATAGTCATTGTTGAGAGGTCATCGAATGCGACGAAGGCATCGAGATCCTTGTGGGGGCGGGTCTGCTGTTCGAGTAGCGCATCGATCCCCCAACCTCCATCAATCCAGATCTGAACTCCGTGTTCCTGGAGTAATGTATAGAGTTCAAGCACATCCTGAGCATTCATAATGACTCTCTTGGTTTACTCGTTTTCAAAACATCACTTGCTAAGCATCGGTAAAAACGCTCTGGGCGATAGATTTAACAGCGCCAAGTTGGACTGCACCACACCCAACCCACCGGGCGCGTTGAACCCTGGAAAGACCTCGGCCAAGTTTTTGTTGCCCAGGCGCGCGAGCAAGATTTCACTCAGGATGGTGCGGTAATCGGTGGTCATGGCCAAATCTCCGGGGCCAACCAATTTGTCTGAGGCCAAGCCAGGCCAACGGCCATGCACTTTGCCGCCGTTGGCACTGCCGCCAACAACAAACATGGCATTGCCCTGGCCGTGATCGGTGCCGCCGCTGCCGTTCTCGGCCAGCCTGCGGCCAAATTCACTCATCGTCACAATCACCACACTTTTTAGCTTGTCGCGCAAGTCGGCCCACAAGGCGGCTAGGCCGTTGCCAAATTCGGCCAGCAGTTGGGTTAATTCGTCAGCCTGCTCGGCGTGGGTGTCCCATCCGCCGATGTCTACACACGCCACCTCCAGCCCCACTTCGGCCTTAATAATTTGCGCAATTTGTTTTAAGCCCTGGCCAAAATCGGTCTGCGGGTATTGCGCGCCGTTGGCCGGGATGTAGGTGTCGGGGTTGATCGAACCCAGCAGACCGAAGATGCTGTCTATCGCCTCGGCGGAGCTGGCGAGAAGTGGGTCGGCATTGGACTGGGGGATGGCATAGAGCTGGGCCAACGCTTGCTGAATTTGCGCAATGTTTTGTTGCTGCCCACGCAAATGAAAGTTGGCGATGGACTGCAACGCCGTAGCCGACACCGGCCCACGCAGCGATTGTTGTAGCATGTTGCCCATGCCCACCGCCCGCAGCGGCGAGGCGTTGCCCGTGTTCAAGGTAACCAGGTGCCGCCCCAGCCAACCCGTGCCCAGCGTTTTTGCCCCCGGCGTGCCGCGCTCCATGTAATCCATCGCATCAAAGTGCGAATGGGTGGGGTCGGGCGAACCGCAGGCGTGAATGGGCGCAAGTTGCTTAGCATCCCAAATGGGTTTGAGCGCCGCCAGCGCCGGATGCAAGCCAAAAAAATTATCGAGCGCAATTGCCGTCGTGGCATCCCCAGTTTTGGGGGGTTGAATGCCCAGCGTGGGGCGGGCGCGAAAGTAGTCGCTGTCTCCCAACGGCACCAGCGCGTTCAGGCCATCCATGCCACCACGTTGAAAGATGCAGATCAACACATCGCCGCGCGGCGCAACCCCATCCGGCGCAAAGGCCATGCGCGGCATCCATTTCGGCAGCGATGCTTGCATAGATTTGAGATTGGTTTTGGTGTTGATGGGTGACTTGTTCATCGTTTAACTATCCGCGCATCTGGAACTGCGGTGACGCGATTAACAGCGCCATCAATGCCGATGGGTCGGCCTCAAACGGGGCCAGCGCAGTTTTTACCTCGGCGGGCAGGGCCAACCCCAACAGTTGGGCGGCCAGCGCATCCACGCCTTTGTTTAGGTCGGCCAAAGAGAGGGTCGTGCCGGTCATAGCGTTTGCGGCTAGGGCGGTGGCAAAGTTCCAGCGCGCCAGCAGCACGCTGGCCCCACCCCACGCGCCGCGCACATCCGGGTAGCCGTTGGGCGCGTTCCACTGAAACAAGGGCTGACCCATCAACTCCAGAAAATCGTGCACAGGGGTGCCGCAGTTGCTCTCGGCCAGCGTGGCACGCAAAGCAGAAACGATGTATTCCAATGGTCGCTTCATCTTCTGCCCAAACGATTGCTTGAACTCGGTGCTGTGCAAGATGGCCCCCAGCGTAGCTTTGATGTCGCCCTTACTTTGGGCAAAGGCTTGCGCACCGGTTTGCACCACGCTGGCGGGCGGGGTGTCGGCCACAAATCGGCGGGCCAGTTTGGTGCTGATGAAGGTGGCGCAGTTGGCGTGGCTGGCGAGCAAGTCCATGACCTTCTCGGCATCCTGGCTGCCGCCGTTGGCGGGCAGTGCCGTGCCCAGCACAATCTTGGCGGCCTCGTCGTGTTGGTTGGCGGTAAAGCTGAACTCGCCTGCGTTGGCTGCGCCGGATGCCAACGGCACATACGTCCAACCCGTAAAGGCGCGCGCCACCTCCAGCACATCTTGTTGGGTATAGCCGCCGTCCACGCCCAAAGTGTGCAATTCCATCAGTTCGCGGCCATAGTTTTCGTTGGGCTTACGTTTCTTGTTGGTGTTGTTGTCCAGGTAGGCCATCATGGCCGGGCTGTGCGCGCTGGCACCCAGCAAATCCCTAAACTTGCCCAACGCATACGGGCGCATCGCGGCCCGGTCATCCACAGGCTTTAGATATGGGCAACCGTTCTTGTTGAAGAAGATGTTGAAGTGGTTCGTCCAGAAATCCACCACAACTTCAAATAGCTGGCGGCGACTGTAGGCCGCGCGCAGCAGCGTCGCCTGCGCCAAGTCTTGGTGCAACTCCGGTGGCCGATGAGACTCATACAAATCATTGGCCGAAAGCGTCAGCGTGTCTTGCAGTTGGGTTTGGGCCGCCAGACGGGTGTTGAAGGCGCTGTCGTCTATGGCGGTGTGGGCCAGTTGCTCCTCAATAAAGGCGTCGGTGCCAATCTGCTCAATGTGGGCCGCGTCTTCGGGTCTTGGGCCAAACATGAGGCGATTGGCGACCAGCCAGGCTTCTTTGCTGGGTAGTGCGTTTGGCGCTGCGCCTTCGCCATCGGGCCGCAACGCAAGCGCGCCTGCATTCGCTAGATGCAGATGCGCTTGCCATTGGCTACTTGCGGCCCATGCTGCCAGCGCAGATGCGGCTTTGAGAAAATCGCGTCGTTTCATTTAGAACTTGCAAGGAGTCAGACTCAGTAGTTGAAAACATTGTTAAATGATCGGCGTCGCCAGGGCGAAGATGGAAGTGGGCGTAGTCCACCAGACGACCGCCTTGGCGGGGGATTTGGGCGAAGCGCCAGCGCAGGGCGATCCAGACATTGACGAGGAAGAAGCTCAGG
>JAYTNY010000774.1:0-9986 GCA_043748055.1 Roseobacter sp. | reverse complement strand
TATTCGTCTCAAGTGTTTTTGCACGAGCTACATTTTTTTGCGCGTCTATGGCAGTTTGCTCAAAGCAACAGGTTGCCAACGTGCGGTGCATCTCATAAGGCTGCCCAGCTTGGCGCAGCACTTGGCGGTTACTTCGGTTTAGAAAGAGTTGGGAGAGATACATAGTTGTGTTACTCCTTTGATTGTGTTTCAAGCGAAAAGAAATCAACCTTCACGCGGCGCACAGTGAACTGGCGTGCGCCTTTCGTAAAGCAGATGGGTTGGTCGGGGCGCGCAATATCGCCTTGCCCATCCTCCAACACCAACCGCGCCCGGTTATCGCCTTGACCAGAAAGGCGCAAGCGCGCATGACCTTTCTCCAATGCCTCGCGCAAGGGCAATTCACGGATGCCGTCTGGCGTGCCTTTCTCATTGGCAATCCAAATCGGCTCACTGGGCGGGAAAGCCTTGCGCCCCAGAAACAACATCCACACCGGATGGCGCAAGTGATATTGAATCTTTTCCAGCAAGGCACGGTCTGTTTCTTTACCTTCAAAGCCAACCAGAAAGGCGGCATCGGCAATATAAAAGCGATCTGAAAGTTCTGTGCCCTTGATTCCACCACCCGCTTTCAGCACATCTTTGGCGGTGTGATAGTCCTTTAGCACCACGCCTTGCCGATCTACGCGCACCCCCATTTTGAGCGCAGCCAGATCATCAATCGGCTCGGCGCGGTCGCGGCCCAGCGCGGCGCAGATCAACCCAATCACGCCGCTCTTACTCGGCTCGAAGCCAGTATCGCGGTGAGTGAAGTTGCTTTGCACGCCCCAGCTTTGCATGGGCGCCACCAGCTTTAATAAGAGTGTTGGCATGGCTCACGCCCCTTTGCCCAGGCCATTGGTGATTGTCTTTACCCACTCGTTCATGCCTTTAATCGCATCGGCGGGTGTCTCACCAAGTTGCGCAGATCCGACCACGCCATCAGGCAAGGCCACTGCGATTGCGCTCACGGCATCCTCGCCGTAGAACTTATGCAGATGATTGAAATGCGCTTGCAATCTTTTCACCGACTGTTCGATCAAACCCTCTTCGGTATTGGCATGGACTGGCTTCTCAAATGCGTTTGCCAGGTTCCAGCCGTCGCTGCCAGACGGACGTAACACGGCCAGCATAAAACTTGGGCGTGCAAAGTGGGCATGGCTGTTTTGCTTTCCAGTTGGCACGGCAGCTTCGGCGGCGCGCATAAAACCTTCCACCGTTTTTACCGCCATGTCGTGGTCGCCCAGCGTCTTTTCTAATTGCGCAAAATCAATCCGCATGTAGCGATAGAAACACGCGCTGTTGAAGTACGCCACATCGAGGAAGCCCGCGCCGGAGTCTTTCATGCGTTGCTTCACATCGTCCATCGCGGTGTAGTAATCCAAGTCGGCCTTGCGCACCTCGTGTGTGCTGATGGCGTGCGCGACTTGGCAGGCGGCGTCAATGTTGGTTTCGGGGCGGTCTGCCAACATGCGTCCGTAGAGAGCAATATCGGGAGCGCTGGTGCGTTCTTTAGTTTCTTTCACCAAGTCTTTGATCAACTCATCAATAGCTGAGGTATCTGCCTTATCGGCTTTGGCTTTTTTACCCTTTGCTGGCTTTTCTCCTTCGCCAGACGGCGGTGCAGCAACAAGCATGGCACTCACCGCATCCCAGCGTTCAATCAAGCCTTGCGAGATCAGTTCGTATTCGCGCTCACTGAAGTAAATCAGCACTGCGGTTTC
Organism: Roseobacter sp.; assembly: GCA_043748055.1. GTDB lineage: Bacteria > Chloroflexota > Anaerolineae > J036 > Brachytrichaceae > JANMVQ01. The sequence goes on along the minus strand of JAYTNY010000774.1, from coordinate 8,244 downwards.
GCCTTTTCGCTTTTCATCTAGCTTGCCGCTGTAGGTTTCAGCAAACAGCACTGCGGCTTTTTGCGATTGATCCTCTGGTTTGCCTGCTTTCACCAAACGTGCTGCGATTTCTTGCGAAATCATCTTGGTTCGATCACTCGGCGCAACCCCTGTCGCCTTCGCAAAGGCAGGGTGCATGCGAATGGCGCGCTTCTGGCACTGCGATGAAATGCGCGCACGACGCACGCCACCAAAGTCAGTGCTCTTGGGTTGCCCAATGTCGTCGCGGTTCAGATTGCTGGGCGGGAAGTTCTGGATGATGTGAATTTCGATTGTTGACATGATTTTGTTTGCTCCTTGTTTGTTGTGGTTGCAGACCCTAAAGGTCTTTTAGACCTTTAGGGTCTATTCGGTTACAGATTGATTTTCGATGGCTGCCGAGGGTTCTGTGGTCTTTTCGGTATTCCAAAAGCCGCGTGCCCATTTCTTGCAGACCTGTTCGCGCTCGTTATCCCAATGCCATTGCTGCACATCCTGTGCCAGTCGAAACCAGTTCACCGGTATATCTTTGGACTTGAGCAAAGACACTGCTTGGCGCAGCGCATCGGGCAATTCGTCTTTGTCACTGGCGAGCACTGACATGAAACGACGTTCAATGTTTCTTGGTAGCTCATCACCCGGCTTAAGGTCGCCACAAATTTTGCGAAAATGCTTGCCCATGTCGCCATTGCTACTCACGCTCTCGTGGTGCAGCGCAAACAGCGAGCCGACGATGTAGCAAGCATTCCGCACAGAAGGCGGTGTGCCTAGCTCCAATCGGCGTTCCACGATACGTGCCGTTTCTAAGACGCTGCCCGGCTGTTGTCCAACCCCGCGCCGCAGGCTGGCAAGTGCAGCACGGTCATCTGCTTCGTCCAGCGCAAGCAAGTAACGAACAAATGAGTTGAGGGTGTCTTCTGTTTCGATCATTAGGTGTCTCCTTTAAGAATCAGATTCCTGCGCGGTTTCTTGGGCATCAGGTTGTTTGGGGAACAGGCTTTTCAGCCTGCCATAAAACTGCGGGCTGGCAACGGCGATGGCCCGTGCTGCACGCGGGTCGCCGCTAACGCATTGCTCGGCGTAGCCAAACGCGTTCTTTGCAGCGCAGCATAGTTCATCGTGCCAGTCTTGCGCCGCTTTGTCTGGGTCACGGGGCAAGTCGGTGATGAGGCGATGGAAGTGCGGCTCTAGCGCAGCCCAGTAGCGTTCTTCGGCGTTCCAAGAGCGGGCGAGTTGGCTAATGCGCTCTCGATCTTCTTTGCCAAGTGCAGCATCTGTTTTGTTCGGCGCAAATAGCCAACGACTAAGTTGCCGCAATACATCTTTAGTTATCTCTGCCACTTTATCCGCTTCAGTGATGGCGATAGATAGCTTTTCAACCAGTGAATCATTCGAGAGAAAATCAAGCGATAGCGGTATTGTTTCAGAGCGATAAAAGAATGTTTTATCTTGCCCAGATTCGGTTGCAGCCCCATAACCAGAAAAGCTATAACTCATATTCTGAAAAGCAGTCCCTTGTCTAATTAATTCCCTGACCCAACCCAAAGCTGCCACTGACTTTTCGCGCTGTGTCTCAGCGACAGACCGCTCTGCTAATTTCAGAATGACATGACTGTTTCGCCATAGGGCTTTGTCCAAGCTAAACCCCATCGGTGAGTGACTACGAGATTTCTTGTCTGGCGTTGTCTTTTGTAGATTTGGTCGCCAGTGATACATCGGATTAAAAACCTCGCGTGTGCCTTCAGAGGTACGAAGCCCCGCGTCATATCGCATGTGTTGAACACATATTTCTCCATCAGGCTTAAAAGTGGGAAGCAGCAACACACGACGATTTAACCAAGTCAGGTGGTCCATCAGTCCATAGGGTCTGCGAACATTCGATTCATAGGGATCATCCATCTCCCACGCTGGCTTATCGTCACCTCTGCGGGTGAGACGGTAGTCTGTTAATTCACTTGGGGCGTACAAATTGAGCATCAAAGTCTCAAAAAGATTGCTACCCTTCACCAAAAATACAATCCCGCGCGCGCAGTAGCCATCAGTCAGCGGACTGCCTTTTCTTTTGGTTCCGCCCACGCCAAAAGACAGAATGGACAAAAGCCCCATCACGGCTTCAGGCGGTGAAAACTTTTTAGTGTCATTGTTGGTATTGTGGTTAAACAGAGTCGAATCATTGCCAGATGAAAAGTGACCCAAAAGACTGCTGGCTGGCTCTGGCTCATAAACCAAAGAGGAATCCTGTAGAAACGGTTTCTGAGGATCAAACAAATCAAATCGGTTTGACCACTTTTCAAAATAATTGTGGATCACCTGTGGATCGAACTGTTTATTGCCCCAGACAGATTTCCATTTATCCTCTGTCACTTCAATCATTGCATGGAGTAGCGAAAGACACAGGCGATACAACACAACCGTCTCAATCGGGGTGGCAGCGCTAATTTCCTTGATGGCATGTGCAGACATCAGCAGTTCTGCAAGCCCTGCTTTTTGTGCCTTGAAATCAGTGGTGACAACCGGAATCCATTTTTGGTTCACCAGATCAAACGAAAATTTCATTGCGTCTCCTTTTTAACTCTCAAGCCAAATTCTTTGTCTAGCATGAAAGCGTAGCCTGATTCATCAAGAATAAACTTGCCATTTTCAAAGATTGCTAAAGCACAATAACGCAGCGAACTCACTTTCTTCCAGGCTGTCATAATCACCGATCTTTCGCTATTTGCTTGGGGATGAAGTAATGCCTGTTGAACAAGCGGGTCAAAATGACGCACATTGACAACACTGCGTGCAAGTTGAATAACCGTGTTTTTACGCGGAACTGAGCGAGGGTCATACTTGAACTGTTTGTTGTTGGTTACTACAAACAGCTGACCATGAATTCGCTCAAGGCATACGACATTGATACCCGGATCGCCCAAACGTGTCAGTGCCCGAAACGCAACATTTAGGTCAGGGTTGTCTTCATCAAGTTCGTGATTGCGTTGCTTGAAAAGAAGATTTTTGTATTCGGGTTCTCGAATCAGACTTTCTTCCGCTTTGTCCTCGGCTTTAACAACCTCGCCCTCCATCTTTTGCTTCGCCTTCGCCAACCGCACTGCCATTGCCCCCGACACCGTACCCAGGTCCCGCTCGCCATACACCTGCTCAATCAACCCAGAGACATCCTGCGGCAATGAAATCACAAACGGGTTGCGTTGCCGCAAGGCCAGCCACGAACGCAACAACACATATTCGTCATACACATAGGTATCGCCGCGTGCAAAGGCAGGGATACCCGCCTGCACCTCTGGCTCGGCGATCCACAGCACATCGGCTTGTTTACGCGCCGCGTTATTCACGGCATGGCGGTGCAGCCGCCCAGCCCGTTGCAACAACAAATCGGCTGGCGCGTGGTCCGAAATCATGACATCGAAATCTAAGTCAAGGCTTTGCTCAATCACCTGTGTGGCGATCACAATCGCTTTGGCAGGGCGAGCAGGGTTCGGCTTGTCTTGTTCTTTTTTGTTTGGGTTCTTGCCGAATTTGACCAGCACTCGCCGCTCAATACCCTCGCGCCAGGCTAACGGAAAGCGTGCATGAAACAAGATGCGGTCATCGGGGGTAATTTGTTTTAGATCGTCGTCGCTGCACACGGCCTCATATACCTGCTGCGCGCGCGTCACCGTGTTGCAAATCACTGCGGCACACCCACCTGTGCGCAATTCATCTTTCAGTTTTTGGATGATGATGCTCACGTCGCGCTCAATCCAGCCATAAGCCAACGTGCGTGTGGGCGGTGGCTTTAATTCAATCGCATACGCTTTCGCCTCACCCGAATTTGCCCATGTCAAACGCGGGTATTGGGCCGCTGGCGGTGCATCGCTTACGCCCCATGCTGAAATAAGTTCTTTGCGCGCCTTCTCCGGCAATGTGGCCGAAAGAACAATGACCGATGCGCCTACTTGGCGCAGCCATTGCAGCAAACGCGCAAATAACGTGTTCATATACGCATCGTAGGCATGTACCTCGTCAAAGATGATGACTTTGCCCGCCAGCCCCAACAGCCGCACAAAGAAGTGCTTGGTTTGCAATACGCTCATCAAAGCTTGGTCTACCGTGCCAACACCAAACGGCACCAATAGGCTGCGTTTGCGCGGCAAAAACCACGCTTGTGCAGCCGCATGGTCGCCGTTCTTTTCTCTTTCCTCCAGCGTTTCGCTGGCATCGGGCAAAGGGTCTTCCTCGCGCAGCAACGCCTGGCTATGCACCAACATGGGCTGTGCATCCATGCCGTGTTGTTTGCATAAAAATTCGTCCACCCGCCCCCACATTTGGTTACTGGTGGCCGTTGTCGGCATGGCCACATACAGCCGCGCTTGCTTAATCTTCTTCGCCCAAGCTGCATAGGTTGCCAATGCCGCCTCAGTCTTGCCGCTCCCCATCGGGGCCTCGATGATCGCCAGCGTGGGCAGCTCGACATCTTTGAGGGCATCCACAATTTCGATTTGTGCATCACGGGCTACAAAGCCGAACACGGCCTCAAAATCAAATGTTGCCGCCAACGGTGCCGATTCCCACTGCACACGCGCCAAAGCCTGCGCAGCAAGCCCGCGAGAACGCTCGGCATACTCACTCAACTCGACAAAGCTTTCCTCGTAAGCAAAGTTCTCTTCGTCCGATCCCAGCCAATCTGCTACCGACACAATGCCTGAGATGAGTGCCAACATCACGTTGTCTTCGGTGGTGTTCGGTACAAAATCAGCCAAGTGCGGTGGCTGAAAGATTGTCACCATGTCTTCAACCAGCTTGCCACGCACAATGCGCCAATCATCATTGCCTTTGTCGTCAGTTTTAAGTTGAGTGGATGAAAGTGCAATTCCACTCGGCCAAGCACCATGATGCCCACCAAGCATTTGCGCTATCAACATTGCCCGTTCACTATTTAGGTGGCTGATTGCGACAAGCCATTCCTCTTTATCCAATGACCAAGTGGATACCACCTCGTGTCTGGCGTGTTGTGCATCGCCACGATCCTTCACGGTCAAACCCGCCTTTTCTATTTCAGCGTGAATCTTCTTTTGAAGGTCTCCGCGCACGCTTTGATGATCCTGAAAGGCAGGACTGGCTTTGCCTAGATCATGTAAACTCGCCCAAAATGCGATGAGCGTGCTTGCCTCGCTTTCAGCCATCTTGAGCCACGCAGCAATGCGCGCCTTCAGGTCTACACCCAGAGCATGCGTCCACACTGCCTCGGCAGTCATGCCCACATCGGTCATGTGGTAAACCAGCCGATGCAGGGCATGGGTTTTCTTATCTGCCTTTGCCCATAATCGCCAATGGTTCGGCAACTTTTTTTGCTCCATTACGCCATACACTTTTGCCATCTTCTGCACACCGCGTATCAACTCTGCCCGCATCTCCACCGGCCCCAACACCTCACACGCACTGCCCCAACCCCGCACCCAGGGCAGCATCTCGCGCCAATCGCCCACGGGCGCAGACCAATAACAGCCATCCTCTTTTTCCTCCACCTGCTCCAACGGATGCCACACGCTTTCCTTCAATCGTCGAATCGCAACCGCATCCGTAAAACGAAGCTGAACCACATCCGGTGTTCCGCCGCGCTCTGTCCAAATCCCCCAAGCATGTTTCAGCAACTGTTGCTCATCAAAATCTTTCGGCAACTCAAAGGTCTCGTTGCTCATCACAATGCTTTCGATGCGCTCAACCTTAAGCGTCACGACATCGTTGAAATAATCGCTGTGTCCAATCACGTAAGTCCCTTCGCTCCAAATCGAAGGCTCGATGAGATAGGGGCAAAAAGGGTGATACGTGGTGCGTGAACTCTGTAGACCGCGATACCCCAATGTGATCTTGCGTTGTTCCACCCACGCCTGGGTCAATTGGCTTAGCAAGTCTGTGCGCGCAGCATCCGCGCTTTGGTGCAACACCGTGTTGGCCGAGCGCAGCAAGCGTTCGGTCATCGGTTGCTTCAGAACCGCAGCCAACTTCTCCAATGCACTGGCAACGGGCTTTTGCGCGGTGCGTGTTTGGCGTGAGGCGCGTCGCGCCGCCAGATACAGCGCCAGGGCTTCGTTCACATCCAATTTTATTTCCGAAATCAGCTTGGTTTTGTCAATCCGAAAACGGCCATAGCCCTCTGGCACGAACGGATACTCGCCTTCAAGCGCGATGCGATCTTTGTAAATGGTAGTGCGTTCCACGCCCAGCCGCTCCGCCAATTCCTGATCAGAAAAGGCTTGCTGGATGTATAGCCGCTTCAATTCTGTTAACCGCTCAGCGCGATTCATACCTTTGCTCATACGTTACTCCTGTGTTCAGCCTATCAAAGTAGTCGAACGAAAATGGAAACACTTCCTGAGACTTGTTGATGATTTGGGCCTCAACCTACCCAGATATCGGCTTAACTGTCGTCTTGTGGGAGTTCAAGCCAGCCTTTGGTGTCTTCGGCTAGGCGCACGCCTTTCTTTGTGAGCGTTTGCACGTCTTTATAAACGGTTGAGCGCTTCACACGCAATTGGCGAGCCAATTCTGCTTGCGAAACGGGTCCGCGTGTTTGAATGAGTTGGGTTAAGTCTTTTAGTCGTTTTTGTTTTGCCTGCTTATTGCCAAACATTTTCTGCCACCTCTTTGCGTGTTCGAGATGGCGGATGAATTACGACAGAGTTGTTGCCAGTACAGCAACAACCCCGGTTTAGTTTGGAATATCAAAAGAGATGTCAGGTAAGAATGTTGGCGGAGGGCTTTTCAGCAACACCAAGACAACGCGAAACGAGGGGGTAAGTTTGCGAGGGCAAACCTTGTGTATTTGTTCGGGGCGGAAATAAACCCCATGCGATTACGCAAGGAACTCCATTCCTGAAAATTAGCAGCTGCCCGGCAGTGCCATGAAACCCGAATAGCGTCTCTGTAATGACAAGTATTCGCGAAACATCTCCATATCCTGAGTGGCTTTTTATTTTTTCGAAGCAATCTGTAATCGTCTCCACAAAACCCGCGTAGAATACCCGCCGCTTAACACATATTGTTAGAAGGACACCTAGAAAAACATGGCAACTGTAAAGGCCAAACCGGCCAAAAAACCTGCCGCCAAGACTGCGGCCAAACCCACAAATAATAAACAGTGGGTCTTTTTGTTTAGCGACGAGAAAGGCGTAACCAAATCCGCCAAAACCTGGCAAGCCGCGCGCGAACTGCTGGGCGGCAAAGGCGCAGGCTTGTTCGATATGACCCGCAAAGGTCTGCCCGTCCCTCCCGGCTTCACCCTCAGCACCGAGGTATGCGACGAGTTTGTGAAGCTGGGCAAGAAGTTGCCCGCCGCCGCCTGGGAACAAGCCCTGGCCGCGATGAAAACTGTGGAGAAGCAGACCGGCAAGCAGTTCGGCGGCATCGTGAACCCGTTGCTGGTATCGGCCCGCTCGGGCGCACGCGAGAGCATGCCCGGCATGATGGAAACAGTTTTGAACGTGGGGCTAAATGATGTGACGGTTGAGGTGATTGCAAAACTCGCCAACAACCCACGCTTTGCCTACGACAGCTACCGCCGCCTGCTGATGATGTATGGCGCAACCGTGCTGGGCTTGAACGACGAGTTGTTCGATCATCCATTGGATGCGATGAAAGCGGCGCGTGGCACCAAGCTGGATACCCAGCTCACCACCGACGACCTTAAAGCGTTGGTCGCAGAATTTAAGGGCATCATCAAGAAAGAGACCGGCAAGCCGTTTCCGCAGGATGTGTATGAGCAACTGCGCGGCTGCATGATGGCCGTGTTTAACAGCGCCACCGGCCACAAGGCCCGCGAGTATGCCAAGGCCATGAACTGGAAAGCCACGCTGCCCACCGCTGTGAACATTTGCACGATGGTCTTCGGCAACATGGGCGATGACAGTGCCACAGGCGTAGCGTTTACGCGCAACCCATCCACCGGCGAAAAAGTGATGTTGGCCGAGTATTTGGTGAACGCGCAAGGCGAGGATGTGGTGGCCGGTATTCGCACGCCCAAGCCGATTATTGAACTCAAAGACGAGATGCCGAAGAGCTACAAAGAGTTCATGGCGATTACGAACAAGTTGGAGAAGACTTACACCAACATGCAGGACTGCGAGTTCACGATTGAACGCGGCAAGTTGTGGTTTCTGCAAACGCGCAACGGCAAGCGCACCGCCAAAGCCGCCATCAAAATTGCGGTGGACATGGCGAACGAAAAATTGATTACGCGCGAAGAAG
>JAYTNY010000773.1:0-4635 GCA_043748055.1 Roseobacter sp. | reverse complement strand
CGCCGCTTATTCAGAAGATGGCTTGTGGATGGCGACTGGCAGCAACGACCACACCGCGCGGCTGTGGCGCGCCCAATCCGGCCAAGAGCAAAACGCGTTTGTGGGCCACACCGCTGGTTTGCTCAGCGTGCGCTTCTCGCCGGACGGCGCGCGTATGGTGACGGCGGGCTATGACCACACCGCCCGCGTTTGGGATGTGGCGCAACGCCGCGAAGTGTTGAAGCTCGCAGGCCACACCGATGCCGTCGTCGAAGCTGTGTTTTCGCACAACGCCCAAACCATCGCCACCGCCAGCTTCGACACCACCGCCCGCCTGTGGGATGCGCGCACCGGCCAAGAGACGATGCGATTAAACGGCCACACCCACCGCGTCTACGCCATCGCTTTCTCCAACGATGATCAAGTCATCGCCACCGGCAGCCGCGATGGCACCGTGCGCCTCTGGCAAGCCAGCACCGGCAAAACTTTGAAGGTCTTGAATATCTTTGCGGGTGGGGTGCGGCGCGTGGCGTTTTCGCCGGATGGCTTATCACTGGCGGTGGCCGATGAAGGCGGCGGCCTCTCGGTGTGGAACTGGCAAGCCATCTCACCCACCGCGCAACTTCGGGTGCAGGCTCACGCCGTTATCGCCACCAGCCTCGCCTTCTCGCCCAACGGCAAACTGCTGGCCGTGGGCAGTGCCGATAGAACGGCCACTGTGTGGGACATCGCTTCTGGCAAACAAACCCTGCGCCTGGTCGGCCACGAGGAGCGCGTGGCCGATCTTCAGTACTCGCCGGATGGTGCATTGTTAGCCACCGCCAGTTGGGACAACACCACCCGCCTGTGGAACGCCGCCACCGGCCAAGAAACCACCCGGCTGGTTGGCAACACCGACCGCATTTTATCCGTCGCCTTCTCGCCCAATGGCGCATCACTGGCCGTCGCCAGCGCAGATGGCACGGCCTTGCTGTATGAGGTGGATGTGCGCAAGGTGTATGCGCAGGCCAAGTCTCTGATTATTCGTGCGTTCACCTGCGCCGAGCGCAAGCAGTATTTGCATGAGGCGTGTTCAACCCCCGACCCCTAAGAGCCTATCCCAATTGGTTATCAGGGACGACATCCCTTGTAGGGATGTCGTCCCTATTGAGATAGGTTCTAAAGGGGAGTCGTTGAGTCACCTCACATCCACACTCCACCCGCCATCAATCCAAATCACCTGCCCGCGAATCATGCAGGCCTGCGGGCTGCACAGGAAGGCAATTAGGTTCGCCACATCTTGCGGCTCTACTAATCGACCTGCAGGTGTGCGGCTCTTCGTCTCGCGCAGCATCACCTCGCTGTCCTTAAAGTGGTCTAACGCATCGGTGTCAATTAACCCCGGCGAGACGGCGTTGACGATGATGTTCATCGGCGAGAACTCGACCGCGCAGTAACGCGTTACGGCTTCTAACGCGCCTTTGCTTGCGCCGATGACGACGTAGTTGGGCAGCGTGCGCAAGTTGCCGATGCTGCTGACGTTGACGATGGCCCCGCCGCCGCGCTTCTGCATCAGCGGGGCGGCCTTCTGCGCGCTAAACAACGCCGCCCGCGCGTTGATGTTCATCGTCCAGTCCCAGCCTTTTACTTTCTGTTCCATGACCGGGCGGATGTAACCCGACGCCGCGTTGTTCACCAGGATATCCAATCCACCAAAGGCCTTGTCGGTCTCCTCAAACAAACGCGTCAGGTCTTCTTCATCGCTCACATCGGCTTTAACGACGAGTGCACGGCGGCCCAGCGCTTCGATCTCTTTGGCCGTCTCATCGGCGGCGCTTTGCTTGCGCAAATAATTGATGACGATATCGGCCCCGAGCCTGGCGAAATGCAGCGCGGTGGCTTTGCCAATGCCGCGTCCGCTGCCAGTAATGAGGGCTACTTTGCCGGAAAATGGGTTGGAGAAGTTATCGGACATTTTAGATTTTTAATTTCGAATTTTAGATTTACGCTTTCATCACTACAGGCTTGAAGAACACCGCAGAGAACTCGCCGATGCGCTGAGGGCCAAGCCGCTCTAGCTCGGCTTGCGCGGCCTGCGCATCCTCTTTGAGTTGCGCAATGTCCACACCCTGGCATACATCCGGCAAGGCGTTCAAGTATTGCCACGCCCGCTGAAAAATTTTGCGCGCACCGGTGTAGTTCTTGCGTTGAATCTGCAAATAGGCCACGCCCACCTGCAAGATGCCTTGATACATTTGGCGCACCGGCCCAGGCTCGGCCCGCCACAACGCTTCAAACAACTCGTGCTGTTCAAAAAACTCTTTTTGATTGAACTGCTCGATGGCGGTGTGGGCCAACTGCGGCAATGGCAACAAGGCTTGCCTCGCAAGCTCGGCGCTGTCATCGGCTTTGGCGTGTTGTTGGATGTGGCTTGCAGCGTTCGCCACAAACTCGCTCATCGGCACAACAGCTTCGCAGCCTACTCTGCGCGCGCGTTGGGCTTCGGCATCGCTCACATCGCCAATCGCCAAAATGGGTATTTTGCGTGTGGCTGGGCTGGTCTTGGCGATGGTCACAACGTTAAGCCAATCGAGCGCTGGGTTCAGCTCCACCAGCACCAGCCAGGGTTGGTGCGCAACCAGGTGGTCGGTAGTGGCAGTGCCGGTGATTGGAGTGGTTGTGTTTGCCCAAACTACCTCAAACCCCAATGTCTGTGCAGCGTGTGTAGTGGCTTCACGCAACTGCTTATCCAAAATCCAACCTGTAATTATTTTGAGCATCATGCGGGTCCCGTTTTTGGATGTCGAGGCTTTAGCCGGTTACAAACTCGCACGGAGCCAAAAGGTGTAGCGCACATGACTAACCGCCTAAAGGCTCGGCCTCCTACCCCCTTAAAAGAGTGAGAACACAATCGCAATCACCGCCACCAGCAACAGCCCAATGGCAATAACCCGCAACGCCCCCGCAAACCAAACGGCCTGCCCATGCTGCCGATGCACGGCCTCGCCCTGCGCCATCTCGCGCACGTTGCTGCTCGGCAGGCCCATCACGTTGCCCAGCCACCACGCCCGCGCGCAATAGGTGTATTGCCCAATTTCGCTCGCCCGAATGACGAGTGACGAGTGACGAGTGACGAGTGGATTATTCGGCGTCCGCCGTTTGGCGTTCGACATTCGCAGCTACCCTATTAACTTGTAACCCCGTCCGCGCAGCGTAATTAAATAGCGCGGCTCGGTCACATCTGGCTCCAGCTTGCTGCGCAACCGGCTGACTAACTTCTCGATGCGCGCATCGTCCACACTGTCCAAATAATTTTCGCCCCACACGTTGGTCACGATGGTGTATTTGTCCACGATCTTGTTCAAGCGCCCAAACAGCAGCAGCAGCAGTTTGTATTCCAGCTCAGTCAGCGCCTCTACCACCCGGCCATCCACGCTCACCTCACCTGCATCAATATCCACTTGCACGCCGAGGGGCAGACCGGGTCGAGTCAACGCTTGGCGCTTTACAAAGTTGCGCAACACCTCGCCCACCAATACGCCAGAATCGTCTTTGGCGGGCCATAGGCGTTTGGTGCGCAGTTGGGCCAGCAGATTCGCATCGGCGCGTTTGCCATCTGCGGCAGCGGCTATGGCGTCATGCTCCTCGGTGGTTAGCTGCGCCCACAGCTTCACGCACTCGGCACGGATCGTCGGGTCGCTGTCCAACGCTTGCACAATTAACGCCAACGCCTGCTTGCGCGCGGCTTCCGGCGCGCCGCTGGCGATGCGCCGCCACACGTTGGTCACTGCGCCCAGCAACGCCGGGTGCCCGCCTGCCTGCGCCACAATAAATTCAATTTCGTCTTCGTGCAGCTTGGCCGCCTCGGCTTTGGCGGCATCGGTAACCACGCGGCGGCTGTCGTCCTGGCTTAGCAAGCCCACCCACTGCACGCGGTCGGCAAACAGCTCAATAAACTCGCTGGCCTCGCCATCGCTGCGAATCTCTGGCAGGGGTTTTTCTGTGGCCGTTGCAAACGTAATGCACTGCGCAAACTTGTCGCGCATGGCACGCAGGTTTAAGAACACGCGCCCGTTCAAATGCGCAAATGGGTCATCCAATTCGTCAAAGCCAATCGTCAGCGTCTTGCCGGGTTGCTCGCACATCAGGCCAATGGCGTCATCAAATGCCAACGGGCTGCGGATGGGCGAGGACGGCTGCACCACTTGTTGATACAGCCCCGTCAACAACTCAATCAATTTGTCTTGGGTCTTATGCCCAGCCGAGTTGCGCTTTAGCGTGCTGATGAGGCTGCGCAGGATGACCTCGTGCAACGCTTGTTCGCTGCGTTCGGGCATCAGGTTGCAATCCACATACACAAACGTCCAATCACCCACACCCTCATCACAACGAAAATGCTTGCGGGTTGCGGGTGCGCCCAGCTCTCGCAGCAGCGTGCTTTTGCCCATGTTGCTGAGGCCGACGATGGAGGCGCAATCGCCGCTGGCGATGGCATCGATGACGAAGCGCAGTTCTTGTTCACGAATCATGTTGAAAATAGCTTGCCCGATCTGGCCACGCTATTGTATGGGCAAGCCGCGGGTTCGCCCCTGCTGGGGTGCATTCTGATTTAGGGGCATACGCCTTGCGAAAGGCCATGGTAGGGGCGCAGCAGTGCTGCGCCCCTACGAAAATCGA
>JAYTNY010000772.1:0-1920 GCA_043748055.1 Roseobacter sp. | reverse complement strand
AAAGTGACGCTGAAAGCCGCACACACTGCGGACAAACTGCACTACGAGATTGACTTCGATGCGTTTGAGAAAGCCATCACCCCGCGCACCTCGCTGTTTTTGCACTGCCACCCACACAACCCGGTGGGCCGCGAGTTCACCGAAGAAGAAAACCGCCGCCTCGCCGAGATATGCATCAAGAACAACGTGACGATTTGCTCGGACGAGATTTGGTGCGATTTGACCTTGCCCGGCACCAAGCATGTGCCATTCGCCGCGCTCTCCGAGGAGATTGCGCAGAACACCATTACGCTGATGGCCCCCAGCAAGAGCTTTAACCTGCCAGGGTTGGGGTGCAGCTTCGTCATCGTCCAAAACAAGCATCTGCGCCAACAGGTGATGAACGCCAAAGACGGCATCATCCCGTTGGTGAACGCGATGGGCCTGACCGCCTGCTACGCCGCCTACACCGAGGGTGAACCCTGGCTGCTGGCGCTGCAAAGCTACTTGGCCGAGAACCGCGATGTGGCGCGAGACTACATTTCCGAGAACATGCCAGAGATTAAGACCACGAACCCCGACAGCACCTATTTGCTGTGGCTGGATTGCAATGAGGCGCTGAAAAAAGCGGGCATAGAGAGCAGCCCCTACAAGTTCTTTATGGACAAAGCCAAAGTGGCGCTGGTAGACGGCCCTCAGTTTGGCCCCGGCGGCGAAGGCTGCGTGCGCCTGAACTTTGGCTGCCCACGCTCGCAATTACTAGAGGCGTTGGATCGGATGCAGGGGGCGTTGAAGGCGTAGGTCTATTTACCCCGACCCCTAAAGGCGCTCTACAACACCACTTGCTTCGCCCACACCACTTCTGGCAAATCGGTCAGGGCTTTCATCGCGTAATCTGGCACGGCGTTGTCTAGGTTGATGAAGCTGAGCGCCTTGTCTCCGGCGCTGGTGCGGCCCAGCCGGTATTCGGCGATGTTGACGTAGTTCGCGCCCAGAATCGTGCCGACCCGCCCGATCACGCCGGGTACGTCCTTCGACGAGATCACCAGCGCCAAGCCTTGCGGCACGGCGTCGGTGCGAAAGCCATCAATTTGCACGATGCGCGGCATGCTGCCGTTGAACAACACGCCCACAATCGTGCGCTCTTCCAACTTGCCGTCTTTGTCCGTGGTTACACGGCACGAGACCATGTTGGTGTAGTCCACGCTGGTGATGTTCAGCGCCTGGCTCACCATGATGCCGCGCTCGTTGGCAATAATCGGCGCGTTGACGTAGTTGACACGCTCGCTGCCCAGCGTGGGAACCAGCAAGCCGCGCAACAACGCCACCGTCAACGGCTTCACATGCGGGGCCACATCCGGCCCGCGATATTCAACCTCGATGCCCTTCAGCCGCCCTTCCAGCAACCCGGCTTGCAACGCACCCAACTTCTCAGCCAGCACTAAATACGGGCGCACGGTTGGCAGCGCCGCCGGGTCAATGGGCGGGAAGTTCACGGCGTTGCGCACTTCGCGCTCGTGCAGCGCGTCCAGCACTTGCTCGGCCATTTGAATCGAGACATCGCGTTGAGCCTCTTGCGTGCTGGCCCCCAGGTGCGGTGTCACCACCACGTTGGGCAACTTGAACAGCGGATGATCGCCCGGCGGCTCCTCCTCAAACACATCGATGGCCGCGCCACCCAGCTTGCCGCTGGTCAGGGCTTCGTGCAGGGCCGTTGGGTCAATTAGCGCGCCACGGGCCACGTTGATGACGCGTGCACCGGTCTTCATCTTGGCGATGTTCTCGGCATCCAGTAAGCCACGGCTGCCTTGCGTAAGTGACGAGTGCAGCGTGACGAAATCGGATTCGGCCAGCACATCATCCAGCGATTTGAGCACGACCTTATTGGCGCGGGCTATCTCCTCGCTGACATACGGATCGAAGGCGATGATCTCCATACCA
>JAYTNY010000771.1:0-3164 GCA_043748055.1 Roseobacter sp. | reverse complement strand
GGTCAATCGTCTCACTGCCCAGTGCTGGTACGGCTGTGCGGGTCAATGTGGTGGCCCGCGCGCGGAGATCTGCCGGCAGACCCTCCTGCGCGAGGAGTGTTGCCAACACGCGCTTGGGTAAGCTCAGGTTGTTCGCCGCTATATCCAGTTCGGTTAACCGCAACAAGCACTCGAATTGATACCGTTGCTCACCCGCTACCGCCGCTGCACGCAACGCCGCGATATAGGTTGACCGCCCGGTTGTGCTATCACCTTGCATGATAAACAGCTCACCAAGTGTTTGTCTGTGCATGGCAAGTTGATCGTTTGCCCCGATGGTCTGAGCGAGGGCCAAACTCTCATTGAGGGTAGCGTGCGCTTCTTGCATCTGACTGCGTTGGAGCGCCAACTTCCCTAATGTGCCGAGTGTTGCGGAAATCATATGGCGGTGCCCGACATCACGAAAGACAGCCAGCGCACGTCTCAAATAGGTCTCGGCGTCGTCTGGGCGCTTGTGTTCTATCAACAGCTCACCGAGGTTTGCCAGCGTCATGGCACTGCCGATCTGGTCATTGGTCTGTTCCCACAGCGATCCCGCCTCGCGCAGCGCCGCCTCACACGCTTCAAATTGATTCATTGCGTAGTGCACTGTGGCTGCATTCATGCGCGCGATTGCCTGATTGCGGATGTCACCATCGGTTTGTGCTTGGCGTAGGCGTGCCGCATAGCGTGCGATAGCCCGTTCATAGCGGCCCAAACGTTGGTCGATCACCGCGAGGTTTGCCAGCGCGGCACCGGCGGCATAGCGGTCAGTCGATTCAAGCACTTGGTCAAAAGCAGCCTCTGCCTCAGCCAGTTTGCCCTGCGCCAGCCAGCCATTGCCAAGCAATAGCTGCGCAAGATGGCGCTCAGTCCGATCGTCAGGTTCGCTCAGCGACAAAACAGCCTCGCGCAGCAGCACGCGTGCGCGTTCAAAGTCGCCGGTGGCATTGAGCGCTCCTCCGAGCCGCGATTGCAACATAGCGCATACTGGCTGTGGCATGTTCTGCGTATCCGCCAGCGCGGCCTCAAAGCGCGGTAGCCATAACGCCAAATTGCTGACGATTGTGGCGTAGCGAAAGATGGCTGGCGTCATGTGTTGCATCTCACCGAATTTCTTACGCTCAACTGACCATTGCCATGCACTGGCCAAGTTTGCTTCGTCACGTTGAAGCGCCGCAAGCGTGCTCATCTGATTCGGACCGGTCATAGTGACAAAATTGGACGCTACGTAATCGGCATAAAAACACAAATGCTGATCGCGTGTTGCCGCGCTTTCGCCTGTGCTGTCAAGCGTCTCTTGTGCAAACACGCGCAGCACTTCGTGCATGCTAAGGCGCACGGCTCCGGCGATGTTTTGCCTGTGTAGAAAACTCTTATCGGCCAGTTGCTGCAATACCGCTGCGTTGGTTTGCCCCACGGCCAACCCGGCCTCACTCGTAAAGCCGCCACGAAAGACAGCCAAGCGGCTTGCGGCTGCGCGTTCGAGGGCACTTAGAGCTGCCCAAGATTGATCAAACACCACGCGCAAACTACGCTGACGCGCGGGTGTATCCCGCAAGCTGGTGTTTAACTCCCCCACGTCTTTCGCTAGCGTCTCGGCGATGCTACCGAGTGCACGCGTTGGCAACATGCCGCTGGCCAATTCGATCGCCAATGGCATACCACCCAGCAGCGCGCAAATCCGATTGATCGCTTGCTTGTCAGCATCGTTGGGCGCAAACAAGTGATGCACGCTGGTGCCACGCGCAGTAAATAGCTGCGCTGCTTCGCTCTCGCCAGTTGAGTGCGCCTCACTCCCAAGGGGCAGACCTCCGAGCGAATAGACATTCTCCCAGCGTAGATTGAGTCGTTCGCGAGAGGTCGTTAGGATGCGCAGACCGGCGGCGGCTTGCAATAAATCACCCAGATCATCGGCGACATCGAGCACATGCTCGAAGTTGTCCATAATCAGCAATACGTCTTTGTTGCGCAGGTAATCGATGAGCGCGTTTTTGGGCTGGCGCGCCGCTGACAACCCCAAGGCGCTGATGATGGCCGGCAACACCTGTGTGACATCGGTCAACAGTTGTAGTGGCACCCAAGCCACGCCTTCAAGATAGGTGTGCTGTATGGCGCGTGCGACTTCCAGTGCAAGACGGGTTTTGCCAATCCCACCCAGTCCGAGCAACGTCACTAGCCGCACATCGGCCCGATTAAGCAAGTCATGCAACGCCAAACGCTCGACCACGCGCCCAACAAAAGTCGACGGCTCATGTGGGAGTTGTAAAGCGGGTCGCTCGACCGCCCGCGCAATACGCTCGGCCAATCGACGCGTATCCACGGCCGGGGGCACACCCAGCTCGCGCTGCAGATTGACCTTGCACACTTCAAATTGGGCCAGCGCGGCGCTGTGCTGGCCGGTGCGCGCCAGCAACAGCATCTTTTGGCGGTAGGCTTCCTCGCGCCACGGGTCGCGGGCCAGCAAACGATTGAACGCATCCAGCGCGAGGGGGAGGTTGCCTGTAGCCGCATGTTGGTTGGCCTGTTGTAGCAATATCTGGGCGGCGGTCTCGCCAAAACGGGCGCGTTGGCCTGCCACCCAGGTTTCAAATTCAGGCGCGTTTTTCACGCTAAAGCCCTGCAAAAACTCGCCGCTGAGCATCGTCAAATCGAAGCTTGGGCGCGTACCCTGTGCGGCGTTTTCCAATTCCTGCACATCCAAGCGATGCGGCTGGCTACGGTCAAAAACGACATCCGAACGGGTGACGATCAGATACGGCGCAGCATATTTTTTGAGCTGAAAAAGCGCTTGCCGTAGATTATTTTGCGCTTCAGTCTCCTCCATTTCCGACCATAACAACGCCAAAATGACTTCGCGGGTCTGCGGATGGCCTGTCACTGCCAGATAACACAGCAGTGCCAGCGCCTTGGCCGTTACCGAGCGGGGAATCGGCTGGTCATCTACCGAAATGGAGAGACCGCCAAGGGTGGTGATTTGCAGCATTGAAACAGGTGAATTGGCATGCCAACGATCGGATTAACGATCTATTGACGATGCCGTGGAGTATAGCGGTCAGGGTCGTCTTGTCAAGTTATGGACAAGTCTGGGAATTACACCACCTATTTGTTGCGAGTGCAACAGCCGACCGTTGACGCCAACCCCA
>JAYTNY010000770.1:0-5760 GCA_043748055.1 Roseobacter sp. | reverse complement strand
GTCAGCGCGGCGGCAAGGCACGCGCCAAACAATTCACACGTTTGTCGCAACAATTCGCGCGAGCGCACGTTTCTCGCGCATCGTGTCAACGCAATGGCGCACGAGGTGCCGCCGTCACGCGGGCGCGATATGGCCACGAGTTCCTCCATGCCAAGTGGACAGCATGGAAGCTCAATCACCCCTCACCAGGTGAACGCGCTGTGATTGCGGTGCTGGATTCACTCAGCCTCGGCTATGACCGCGAGGCGCGCTTCGATGACAGTTATCGCACGGTTGACTTTATGCTGCACGCACCACAAGCCAACAAAATCATCGAAGTGTTCGGTGAGCCGCATGTGCGCTTCGCCGATGCGCTTGTACGCGATGAGGACAAGCTGCACACACTGTGGGCGCTGGGCTTCGAGGTGCTGGTGATTACGCATGACCAGATCAGCGAAGCTCGCAGACTTGTAGCCAACTTTCTCAAGTAATCTCCTTTCAATCTATTTCTTTTGACGCGGTGCGGCCAATTCATACGAGTTGGCCGCACCGCGCTTTTCATGTCATGAACAAACCAAACAAACGCCAATTGAGGGAATCTCAGTTGAGCCTGATCGTCTACCAGTCGCTGGATGAATTACCCGAGCATGATCGTCCGCACGCCCGCGCCTTGCGCGAGGGCATCTCGGCGTGCAGCACCGCCGAGTTGCTGCAAATTCTCATCGGCGGGCCGCATGCCGAGTGGGCCGCCCGCACGTTGTTAGGCGAGTGCAATGATCTGCACGGCCTGGCCCGTAAATCGCTGATCGAGATGGCCGATACCGTGCGTGGCGTTGGGCTTGCCAAAGCCATGCAGATCAAAGCCAGCGTGGAGTTGGGCAAACGCATGGTGCTGTCATCCGCCGCACCCCGCACATTGATCAAAACACCTGCCGACATGGCGAACCTGCTCTTGCCGACGATGGGCTTGTTGGATCAGGAAGAGGTATGGACGGTGCTGTTGGATTCCAGAAATCGCATCATCGGTACGCCGACGATGCTGTATCGTGGTTCACTAAATTCTGCCCACATGCGGGTGGGCGAAGTCTTTCGTGAAGCCATTCGCCATAGTGCAGCCAGCATCATTTTGGCTCACAATCACCCTTCGACGGACCCATCCCCCTCAAGTGATGATGTCCTCGTAACCAAGGAACTCATTAAGGCAGGCAAGCTCTTGGAAATCGAGCTGCTGGACCATATGGTTGTAGGCGGCGCCACCCGCTACGTGTCACTCAAGGAACGTGGTCTGGGCTTCGAGTGAGACTCTATCAACCCCTCAATCACAATCGCAACAGGCGCATGACTTGAATGAGTCATGCGCCTGTTGCATTTCAGGAGTTTATTTCCATGCAACTGCTTACGAAAGAAATCCATGCACACAACTGCCTGCACTCCATGACAACGAATGCCTTGTCCCCAGTAACGCCGCTGACAATATTCGCCCGCATCGAACCCACCTGCGATGCCATTGTGCAGCGATATGCCGAGCAACCTGATCGCTGGTGCGACATCGTCTTCTACCGCGATGCCAACGCCACACAGCCGTATGCGCGGTCTTGTGCCCGCCTATGCGTACGGCAACGCCAAGCTCAAGTTGTTACGCTGAATTGCTTCTCGTGGCGCGTGGTTTGGCTGCTGGATACGCCAGAGATGTAACCCATTCTCCGTTCAATCTTTTACACGACAGCCCTGATTCAAGAGATCAGGGCTGTCGCACTTTTTCCATGAACAACTTTTACTTTGATTCGCCGAATGACCTAAACGCACTGGGTGGACCAGCGGCAAAATTTCGCAGCAACGTGACTGCGCTGCAACTGCTCAAACGGCTTGAGGTCGAAGAACGCAGCGCGACATCGGATGAACAGCGCACACTCGCCCGCTACACCGGCTGGGGCGACGCGGCTGTGCTGAAACAAGCGTTCGCCCGTGATCACAATGACAGCGATGCTGATGAATCAGCCCATCCCCTCAGCCCAGATATGGCCGCGTTGAATTTGAGTGATGCCGAGTTGCGCTCGCTACGCGCCAGCAGTTTAAACGCCCACTACACGGCATTACCCATCGTCAATGCCATTTGGGCCGCGCTGTTGCATCTGGGTCTTGACCAACTCCCACAGGTGCGGGTACTCGATCCTTCAGCAGGGGTGGGTCACTTCATCAGTTTGTTGCCACAGGAAATGCGAGACCACTGCGCCTGCACCGAGGTGGAGTTGGATACGCTGACCGCGCGTATTCTGGCTTACCTGCACCCGCAATCCAAAGTGTTGGCCTGTGGCTTTGAGGCTGCGCCCTTGCCGCGCAACGGCTTCGAACTTGTCCTCTCCAATGTGCCCTTTGGCGATTACCCAATCGTGGATGCTGGTTTGAAGGAGCGTTACCTCAAGGCCAGCATCCACGATTACTTTTTTGCCAAAGCCGTTGAACAGGCTCGATCAGGCGGCATCATCGCCTTTGTCACCTCGCGCTTCTCGCTGGACAAACATGATCCCCGCGTACGACGCTGGCTGGCACAACACGTTGAATTATTGGCAGCCGTGCGCCTACCGGAATCGGCCTTCCGCAAGAACGCTGGCACCGAGGTCGTGACCGACATCCTGATGCTGCAGAAGAAGCCAGACAACGGATCGCCCCACTTGGAAACCTCACCAACAACAGCACAAACACCCGGCTGGATCGAGACGCGCGAGTATGCGACCACCAAACGTGGCGAAACCCTGCGGCTCAACGGCTTCTTTCTTGACCACCCCGAATACATCTTGGGTGAGTTGGACATCGAGAAGCATGGTATGTATTCGGGCGAGCAAATCACTGTGCGTGACGATGGGCGCGATTTGGCCGAGGCCATTCGCAGCACGTTGATTGCGCAAATTGGCGAGCGACGCATCACAGACGACCGTCGTCCGTCGTCTGACGACCGTCGCCCGCGCTTGGAGTCGTCATCGGGGGTCGCAGCTTGTAAGCCGAGTCATCGCGGCAGCTCAGCCGAGTCGTCCACATGGCCCGATGCCGCCTCGCTCTCGGCTGAAAACTGCGAGCGGCTCGCTGGCCTGCGCCGCATCTACGACGCGGCCAAGTTGCTGCTGCGTCTGCAATTGGGCGACAGTGAGGATGCTGTGCTGGACGATGCCCGCCAAGCACTCAATCGCACCTACGACGAATTTGTCTGGCGGTTTAGCTTTCTGAACCATGCGCGTAATACCAAGCTACTGGGGGATTGCCCGGCGCTGCCGTTTCTGAAGGCGTTGGAAACCGATGTGGATATTCGCTGGGGCACAGCGCGTAAAGCAACCTTGTTTAGCAAGGGCGGGGTGCGCGCTGCGCAAGCCATCCCCGCAACACCGAGCGCCAAAGAAGCCTTGCTCATCGAGCTGGATCGTTTTGGCGCGGTCAACCTCGATGCCATCTGTCAGTTGACGGGGAGCACGCACGATGACGCTCTCGCCCAGTTGCGCGGGCTGATCTTTCGTTTGCCATCTAGCGCGACAGGGGTCAATAAAGATCAAGTCTGGGTGACGGCTGATGCGTACCTGTCTGGCAACATCCGCGACAAATTGCGCGAGGCCCAAGCGCAGGCTTTGATTGATCCTGCGTTCAACGAGAACGTGGCTGCGCTCGAAGCGGCGTTACCTGCGCCGCTGAAGGCAGGCGAGATCACGGCTCGGCTGGGTGCGGGCTGGATACCGCCGGAGGTGGTGATGGGCTTTGTGAAAGTGTTGCTGCCGCAAATCGAGGGCACAGCCAGTTACTTCGAGTCGCTGGGTCAGTGGGTGTTGGAAATCAGCAACACCTGGGTGGCGCGCAGCGTGGAGGCCACCCA
Source organism: Roseobacter sp. (assembly GCA_043748055.1). Taxonomy (GTDB): domain Bacteria; phylum Chloroflexota; class Anaerolineae; order J036; family Brachytrichaceae; genus JANMVQ01. The sequence continues at coordinate 1,925 of JAYTNY010000770.1, read as the reverse complement.
ACAGTGGGGCACACGGCGCAAGAACGCGCTGGAGTTGATTGAGGATGGCTTGAATGCCCGCCAGCCGATGGTGTATGACACCGTCGAGGACGAGTTTGGCAAGGAGCGGCGCGTGCTCAATCAGACCGAGACGATTGCGGCCCAAGCCAAGTTGGCCGAGATCAAGGCCAAGTTCGAGGGCTGGGTCTGGGAGGATGCCAACCGCGCCCTGCAATTAGCCGCGATTTACAACGAACGCTTTAACGCCGTGCGGGCGCGCCGGTTTGATGGCTCGCATCTGAGTTTGCCGGGGTTGAGCCGTGAACTTGAATTGCGCTCCCATCAGAAGGATGCCATCTGGCGCATGCTGCAATCCAAGACCACGCTGCTGGGCCATGTGGTGGGGGCAGGCAAGACCTTGAGCATGATCGGCGCGGCGATGGAGATGCGCCGATTGGGTCTGACCCGCAAGTGTCTAGCCGTCGTGCCCAATCACCTGACCGAGCAATGGCTGCGCGAGACGCTGCGGGCTTACCCAAATGCCGAGGTGCTATGTGCCGGGCAAAACAGCCTGTCACCCAAATCGCGTGGCGAGTTTCTGAGCCGCATCGCGCTGCATGATTGGGATCTGGTCATCGTCTCGCACAGTGCGTTTAAGTTGCTGCCAGTGAAACCCGAAACGCTGACGGCGTTCTTCGAGGTCGAGTTGCAACAGCTTGAGGATTACTTGTGGGAACTCAAGGCGGCCAAGTCCGAAGGGCGGGCGCGCAAGGAGATTGAGAAGGCCAAGAAGCGTGCTGAAGCCAAGCTGAGTGAATTGAGCCAGATGCGTAAGGATGCCCACGATACGATTACGTGGGAGGAGTTGGGCGTTGGCGCGGTGTTTGTGGACGAGGCCCACGCCTTCAAGAATCTCTACTTCACTACCAAGATGACCCGCATCGCCGGGCTGCCCAACGCCAGCAGTGAACGGGCGTTTGATCTGTTCATCAAGGTGCGCTGGCTGCTCGATCACGGCGGGCGTGTGGTGTTTGCGACCGGCACGCCGGTGTCGAACTCGCTGGCCGAGGTGTATACCTGCATGCGTTACTTGCAGCACGATCTGCTTGAGGAACTTGGCATCGCCCACTTTGATGCTTGGGCCCAGACGTTTGCCGATGCGGTGGCGAGTTTGGAGATGACGCCGGATGGCTCGTCATTCAGGATGAACACGCGCTTTGCGCGCTTTACCAATTTGCCCGAGTTGGCGGCGTTGTGGCGGCAGTGTCTGGATGTGCGCACTGCTGAGCAACTGAACTTGCCGAGGCCAAGGCTCTACAGCGGCAAACCACTCACGGTGACGCTGCCGACAAGTGATGATCTGAAGGCGTATGTGAGTGAGTTGGCGCAGCGGGTGGAGGCGATTAAGTCAGGCGGGGTGGAACCGACTGAAGACAACATCCTGAAGGTGACGGGGGATGGGCGCAAGGCGGCGCTGGATCTACGCCTGGTGATGCTGGGGGCCAGTGAGCCACCTCACAGCAAGTTGAATACCCTGGCGACGATGGCGGCGGCGATTCATGCGGCCTCGGCATCGCGGAGAGGTGCGCAGTTGATCTTTTGTGATTTGGCGACGCCCAAGCCGCAGCGAGACGGTAAAGCATAAGTCACGAAAGGAACGGACCCACGCAAAGGCGCGAAGGTGCAAAGTTTTTTCTTTGCGCCTTTGCGTGAGATTTCTTTTACGAGGCGAGCAAGGTTGACTCTTGCTCGCCTCGTTTCGTTTTCGAGGAGACCCAATATGGATGATTTGAATGGGGCATTACCGGGCAGCGTACCCGAGGAAGAAGCCGAAATAATAACGGTGGTGGAGACGGCTGATGAGCAACGGCTCATCACCGATGTCTACAGCGAGATCAGGCGCAAACTGGTGATGCAAGGTGTGCCGTGCAATGAGATTGCGTTTA
>JAYTNY010000769.1:0-2656 GCA_043748055.1 Roseobacter sp. | reverse complement strand
ATCACCAGGATGTCGGTGCCGCCACTGAGCAGTTTCGCTTTGTCGCCTTCTTTGGCGAGGACGGCGGTGGCTTCTTCAATCGTTCGTGCGGGGACGTATAAGAACGCTTGCATGCGCGGGAAGATAACACAGGCACGTTAATGCGGCAAGAAAGCCCTCTTTTCATTACGGCTATTCGAAAGTCGGAAATTGAACGCAGAGGACACAAAGAAGACGCAGAGCCCACAGAGTAACCGCTCTCTTTTTGCATCTCTGCGGCCTTTGCGTCTACTCTGGTGCTCTGCGTTCCACAGTGTTTATTGCTTGTCAAGCGACTTTGTAAGAGCCATACCCTTTTCATACATTAGACATTATCGGCAATAAGATTTTTTGACAGGATGAACAAGATTTCACAGGATTAATCCTGTTGAATCCCGTAATCTTGTCTATTTCCGATAATGTCTACTGAATTCCCATGACAGACAACAAAGACTTGCGCGCCATGCTCGCCATCCCGCCCAATTTCTTCTCCATGTCCACCGGTCTGGCCGGGTTAGCGGGTGTATGGCGATTGGGGGCCAAGCTCTATGAATTGCCCGCGCTCATCGGCAACGGGTTGTATTGGCTCACGTCTATCTTGTTTGCGTTTTTGGTCCTGGCGTTTGTCATCAAACTGATGGTGCAGCCGCGCCAAGTGTGGGCCGATCTGGCACATCCGGTGCAAGGGCCGTTCTATGCGCTGCTGCCGGTAAGCGGCATGTTGCTGGCACAAGGCTTCTTGCCGACGGCACAGCCTGCCGCCACACTCTTATTCTTCAGCTTCTTTGGCATGGCACTATTGCTGGGCGGGTGGATGACGGGCCAGTGGATTGCAGGCGGCCTAGATGTCGACGTGCTGCACCCCGCATACATCATCCCCACCATCACCAGTGGCTTGGTGGCCGCCGAGGGCGCTGCCCGCTTCGGCTCACCTGCGATGGGTTGGATGAGCTTTGGCGTTGGCGTGCTGTCTTTTCTCATTCTTTATCCATTCATTCTGTATCGTCTGTTTCGCAGTCGCTTGCCCACACCACTCATCCCCACATTGGCAATCCTGATGTCGCCGCCCATCGTCGCGGGCAATGCCTACTTCGCATTAAGCAACGACGCAGCCGATGGCTTTGCATTTGGGTTGGCGGGCGGCGCATTGTTGATGGCGCTCATGCAGGTTCGATTCTTGCCCATTTATCGCAGACTTACGTTTACGCATGGTTTCTGGGCGTTTACATTTCCGTGCGCGGCGGCGGCTACGTTTGCTATACGTTGGTTGAATTTGCTGCTCCCAGAAAACGATGAAGCGTTGGGGCTGGGTATTCTGGCTGGGCTCACATTGCTCATCGGAGGCATCGCCGTTCGCTCCATCGTTAGCAGGTGCCAAGCACTTAAGCAATCCTGATCGCAGTGCCTAGCACCTAGTTACGCACCCCAAACGGAATTACGCCCGCTCGAAATGCTTACGCGCGTGCAGTGACTCTGAAGAAAGCTAGCGCCGTCGTAACTGACGGAGCAGCAGGCCGAGGATGCTGCCTGCAGCGGCCATCAACACCAACAGCGCGCCCGCCAACACTCCCCACCAATTGACGATGGGCGACTGGGTTTGCGGTGGCTGCACACGCGTCATCGGCGCAGGCTGCACGACGGCACGGGTAGATTGCGATTGACCCACCGCAGATGCAGGCTGTTGAATAGCAGGTGGGTTGCTGCGCTGAATCGGTGCTGCTTGTGGCGCGTCTATTGCAGCAGGAGCAGCAGGAATTGGATCGCGCTGCGGTTCTTCGGGTTGCACCGCAACAAGTGCCGATTCAACACGAGGCAAAACCGGCGAAACGATAGGTTGCTCAACAGCAACCATCTCGGCATTGGCCTGCGCAGGCGCAGCTTGCACCCCCACCGCTTGCTGCGCCAGTTGTGCAACAGGCGATGCAGCGCGGGCCTCTGCGGCTGCGGCACTAGACACACTGCTTGGTGCGATGACAAATGAGGGAACAGCCACGCCGCCCGCGACGACATTTGCCACAGCCAACGCCGCCTGCGCGCGCACTGGGCCATATTCTGTCGAGCTTCCCCCACGGTCTACTTCGACCAGCCAGTAATAGTGATCGGCGCTTCCTTCTGCATCTACATAGCGGTAATTTGCGCCTGCACCGGTTGCTGGCACTAACTCGCCCAACAGCACCGCCTGGGCGCGTTGTGCGGTGGTGCTGCGGTAGAGCGCAAAGCCAAACGTGTTCACCTCAGCACTGGTGCGCCATTCCAACACCAAGCGATTCGATTGCAGCGTGGCTGCAAAGCGCATCAAGCTGACAGCCGTGTAGGTAAATTGATGTTCAACTCGGTTGCTCAACGTTTGGCGGGTTTGGTTGCTGGCTGCATACCCAATGTTGACAAACGTCTGACCCGACCTGGGCGTGCCCACGGCTTGCGTCACCAACGTCACTGTTCTATTTTGATTTAAGCCCAGCCCGCCTACTACCCACGAAACCGTAACCGATGTGGTATCTGTTATTGCGGCTACACCGGGCGAACCAGACACAAACGCCAACCCACCCGGCAGCACATCGGACACGACCACGCCCGTTGCGGTAAACGTGCCCACGTTAAACACGGTTAACGAATAGGTGATGAGATTGCCGCTGAG
>JAYTNY010000768.1:0-1799 GCA_043748055.1 Roseobacter sp. | reverse complement strand
GGCGTAGTAGACAGCGGTGGCTATGGCTTGTATGTGATTCTGAGCGGCATTTTGCGGGCAGTGAACGGCCAAACGATAGAGGACGTTGCGCATCAGAATGCTTCCGGCGACGTGAAGAAGGACAGCCACACCGGCCTGCCCATGCCGCCAGAGCAAGAGGGTGGCTGGGGCTACGATGTGCAATTTCTGATCTACGCCCCACGCGATAAAAAACTTGACGTCAGCGCCATCAGAAAAGACATTGAGACGATGGGCGATTGCCCGCTGGTGATGGGCGACGAGGACATTGTGAAGGTGCATGTGCATGTGCCCGACCCCGGCGTGGCGATTAGCTATGGCGTGACGCATGGCTCGCTGCGAGATGTGGTTGTGGAAGACATGCAGGCGCAGAGCGAGGAGTTTGGAGAGCAGAAGCAAGAAGCAGGAGGCAAGAAGCAGGAAGCGGGCTTTCCGGAGGCCGAGGTGGCGGTGATTGCGGTGGCTTCGGGCGCGGGCTTAGTTCGCACGTTTAAGGACATTGGGGTGCGTGTTGTGATTGAGGGCGGGCAGACCATGAACCCCAGCGTGGATGACTTTTTGAACGCAATGAACAGCGCCAACGCCAAAAGTTTGGTGCTGCTGCCCAACAACGGCAACATTGTGATGACGGCACAGCAAGCCGCGCAACTGAGCGAGATACCGACCAAAGTGGTGCCGACCAAGACGCTGCCCCAGGGCATTGCGGCAGCGATTGCGTTTAACTTCACCGGTGGGCTTGAGGATAACGCGACGAGCATGACCGAGAGCGCCAAGCGCGTGACGACGGGCGAGATTACCGTCTCTACCCGCAACGTGACGATTAACGATGTGACGGTGCGGGACGGCCAAGTGATTGGCTTGATTAACGACAAGCTGGCCGTGGCAGGCGAAGGCATTGCCGACACCTTGCTGGCGCTGTTAGAGAAAGCGGACGCGGCCTCGCAGGAGTTGATTACGCTGTATTACGGCAACGGCACAACCGCCACCGAAGCCGAGGGGGTGGCCGAGCAAGTGCGCGCGGTCTACCCCAATCAACAAGTAGATGTGTATGAAGGCGGGCAGCCGCATTATTGGTATGTGGTGGGAATTGAATGATTAGAATTGTTACGGATAGCGCGGCGCAGTTGGATGTTGACTGGGCACAACAGCACAACGTGGTGGTATTGCCGCACCACATCAAGATAGATGGCAAGGAATACCGTGAGGGGCTTGACTTGGACGCAGTTGCTTTGGCGGCCAAAATGGGCGCGGCCAAACAGGTGAGCATTACCGGGCCGACGATTGAGGACTTTGATGCGGCGTACAAAAAGCTGGCGGATGAGAAGGCCGATGTGATTTCGCTGCATGTGTCGTCGGCACTGAGCGACACGACACAGCACGCGACAAAGGCGCGGGCCGAGTATCGCGGGCGCTGCAATATCCAAGTCGTAGACTCGCGGTGCATCTCGTTGGGGTTGCATGAGTTAACCCACGCGGCGCAAGGCTTTATTGGGCAGCGCATGACCCTGGACGATGTGGTGCAGCGCGTGCGCGGGTTGATCCCGCACATTTACGGCATTTTTGTGAGCGATGACATGAAGGCGCTGGAGCATACCGGGCGCTTGCGGCCCGCGCAGGCCGAGCTGGGCAGAATGCTGGGCATCATCCCTTGTTTGTCGTTGGAAGAGGGCGACATTGTGGCCGTGGAAAAAGTGCGCAACACCGAGAAGGCGATTGAGCGGCTGGCCGAGTTTGCGGGCGAGTTTGATGAATTTGAGCGGCTGGCGATTTTGCAATTGACC
>JAYTNY010000767.1:0-3442 GCA_043748055.1 Roseobacter sp. | reverse complement strand
AATCACCCATTTACTGCGGCGCACTCAACTGTTGCACCAGCGTTTGCATCCCGGCTTGCTGGTCGGCAGGGGCCAAGTTCAGCGCGAGCTGGGCGGCGGCTTTGGCTTTGTCCAGTTGCTTGTTGTCTCTGTAAAGTAATGCCAGGTTCTTTTGAGTGTTCCAGTCGTTGGGGGCAATGCCAGCCACCTTTTCCAGCAGGGTAATGGTCTGGGTCAGGTCGCTGCGTTGGCGGGCGATCTCGGCCAAAATGGTAAAGCCCTGCGTGTTCTTGGGATTAATACTGATGACCTGGGTGAATTCGATCTCGGCTTTGGTGAGGGCATCTAGCCAGGGTTGTCTGGCCTTTTCTACCGCGTCTTTAGCGGCGGCCAGCTTTACGGTGTCGGTGGCAGGGATGGTCGCCAAAGCCTGCTCGGCTTGCAGCTTGGCTTGTTGCAACTGGCCTGCCTGCTGCATCAAAATGTCGCCGCGAATCAAATAGGTCTGGTCAAACTTCTTGTCCAGTTGCGCGCTGATGTCCAGCTTGGCCAGCGCGCTGTCGCGGTCGTTCATGCCGTAGTAATACAGCGTGCCCCACTCGTTAAACAACTGCGCGTTCTGTGGGCTGAGGCTGGTAGCCACGCCATACTCGCGCAACGAATTCTCGTAGCGCGTCTTCTTAATCGCTGCGTCCTGCGTAATGTCGCCGCTTTGCCTATACATGCGGGCCAGGTTGGCGCTGTGGTCGGTGTTGAGCGGGTTGATGATGCGGGCCTCTTGCAAAATAATTTTGGCCGCCGAGAGCAAATCCTCGCGCCCTAACACCGCGCTGGGCAGCGGGTTGGCTTGGTTGCGGCCCCAGTCCGCGCCAATCACGCGGGTAAACGGGTCGCCGTCTTTAACCGATTGGGTGGGCGGGTTGGCCTGCGTGCTCTTGGCCTTCTCCAGCAGCGCACGGCCCAGCCACAAGTAATAAAAGTCCTCGTTGGGGGCCAAGCGGATGGCCTCGCGGTAATGCTCCACGGCCAAATCCCAGCCTTGTACATTGGTGCCTTGCTGCAACACCTGCGCGCCTTGCCCGTCCCACGGGTTGGCTTGCTTATACACAATGTCGGCGGCAATGGGTTGCAGGTTGCTGGTGTTTACGGTGATGAGGCATGCCAGCACGGCAAACGCACCCACCCCCATCGTGCCCACGCTGGCAATGGTCTTGGCAGGCTGAATCGGCTCTTCGCGTTGCAACAAACTCGCGCCGATGACCATCACCAGCCCAATCAACAAATACAAGTAGCCGGGGAAAGCCGCCAGTTGGTTGGCGATGTTCAGAATGGTGTCTACGCTGTTGGCCGAAGTCGTCACAAAATCTACCAGGCGCCCGGCAATAAAAGTGCCGAAGCTGACCCACAACAGAATCGCCATCGACGCCATGACGCCGAGGGCAGCGATGATTTGATCGCGCGTTTGCAGCCTGCCTTCGCGGCGCATCTCGCTGGCGAAGATTGCCAGACCGATAGCAAGGGTAAGCAAGAACATAAACAACACGCCCATGCGCGCCTCGCCCTTCACCAGCGTCATGCTCTCAATAAACACGCGGCCTGGCACCGCCAAGCGTGATGAGTTGTTGGTGAAATCAAACGCCATCACGCCCAAGATGAGACCCAAAAATGCGCCATAGGTGGCCGCAGCGGTGAACCACTCTGGCAGTGCAAAGCCACGCGTGGAAGCACTGCGCACCCGGTTTTGCGACGTGGCCGATTGCGCAGCGGCGCGTCTGCGGCGGCGGCTGGCGGCGCTGTTTGCAGCACTGGTGCTGGCCGGTTCGCTGGCGGGCTTGGCGGGTTCGGTGGATTGGGCAGTGACAGGCGCAACATCTAGGGCATCGCCCAACAAGTCGGCCTCGCTGGCGGTGGCTTCGGTGCGGCGCAGCAGGCCCGCGCCAATGACGACCATGACCGCTGTCAGAATCCAGAAGTGTGAGCGGGTGGCGGCGATGGCGATGCCGGTGTGAATCTCGACGAAGTGGGCGATGACGGTGGAGAGAATGCCGATGATGAGCAATCGATCTCGCACAGACAGGCGCGTTTCGGCCACGTCCGCTTCTTTTCTGAAGGCACTGATGAGCGAGCTGATGACCATGAAGACGATGATGCCGCCGCACACGCCGCCTGCCACCGCGATGCCAAATAGCTCTGGCCGGCTGCTGGCCACCAGCACCGCACCTGCTAAACCGCCCACAACCCACAACACGGGGAACAGCAGTTTCTCAAAGCGCGAGGTAATTAGGCCGATCCACAAAAAGCCAAAGTAAAAGATGCTGCCGAACAGCAGCATGTAGGACACAAAGCCCACCACGCCGGTAATCACCAGCGAATCCCAAGTCTCGTTGTGGCTGCGGTCGGGCGAAGCGTTGCGTGCCTCTACGTTGGCGAGGCCGGGTTCGTAGTAGCGGTTGTAGGCCACATACATGCTCTCTGGGCCGTAGCCAAACAGGGTGCGCACGCTGTTAAACGCATCGGGCTTTAGTACGCTCTGGCCGTTTTCGGTGATGGGTGAATCGATGGGGGTGTGGGGCAGCACCAGGTTTACAGCGCCTTTCCAGATCAGCACGCGCACCAGGTTGGTGCCTTCGCTGGTGTTAAAGGCGGTGCTCATGCGGCCAAAGAACGGCAGGGTGCGTGCGCTCTTGAAGAGGGCGGCATCGCTGCTGTTGAGGAGCACTAAAAAGGCCAACATCGCGCCCGCGAGGCCAATCCCGCCCACGGTAAGCCCGGCGCGCAGCGTGCGTTTGCGGATAAGCTGGGCCAGCAACAACACGCTAAAGAACAAACCGGCCAGCCAGCCCAATTGCGGCCCGCGCGAGCCAGAGAGAATCAAGACGACGAAGGCGTTTAGCAGCGCAATCAAGATGTAACAGGCTGCGCGCACCACATCGCTAATCTTGGCTTGCTCGCTGGTCATCACGGCAATAAACGCATCGGCGATGCGAATCAGCGTCAAGAAGAACGTCATGATGAGGTAGGCCGCGATGAAGATGGCGTTGCCCATGTTGCCTGCCACGCGCTCGGTCGTATCGCCACCCCAAGGCAGTGGGTCTAATTGGTAGCGCTGCAACATGCCGTAAAACGCAATGGGCAGCGAGTTCAAAATGAGCAGCGTCACCAAGCGCTCTAGCTGCGCCCGTGTGCGCAAGCCTTGCAGCACCATAAAGAACACCAGGATGTAGCTAAACGTGGTGTAGGTGCCTTGCAAACGTTGATATGAGCCAAGCAAGCTGGTGCGGGGCGCGACGCTGAGCGCGGTGCTAATCATGTAAACCACCACCATGATGAGGGTGGGGATGACCAGCGGCGTGCGCCACGTAATGCCTCGGTCGGCGTTGGGGTTCTTGCGCTCCTCGAACCACTTAATAAGCCAGGCTGTGCCCATGAACAAGGCGATGCTGCGCAGCGTGGTTAATTTATC